>NZ_JBSFVR010000083.1:0-25277 GCF_053592415.1 Streptomyces sp. NPDC002690
CGAGTTCGCTGCCGGTGGAGACGACGACCACGCGGGGGCGGGGGCGGACCTTGACCGTGGCGGGCGCACCGGAAGCCGCCGTGGCCGGTGGAGGAGTCGGGGGTGTTGTGGGAGCGGGCGGCGACCCGGTAGCGGTTGCAGTAGGAGGCGTGGCAGAGGTAGGAGCCGCCGCGGATGACGCGTTCGCCGGGACCGAAGGCGTCGGCGCACCACTCCCAGACGTTGCCCGCGGTGTTGTGGAGGCCGTGACCGTTGGGCGGGTAGGCGGTGACGGGTACGGTGCCGGGGCCGCCGGGCCGGTCGGAGCGGTGCGGGAAGTCGCCCAGCCAGGTGTTGCAGCGTTCCTCGCCGCCGGGGGTGAACTCGTCGCCCCACGGGTAGCGGGCGCTCTCCAGCCCGCCCCGGGCCGCGTACTCCCACTCCGTCTCGGTGGGCAGCCGCAGGCCGGCCCAGGCGCAGTAGGCGAGGGCGTCGTCGTGGGAGACGTGGACGACGGGGTGGTCGGCGCGGTCCTCGACGTGGGAGCCGGGCCCTTCGGGGGCGGACCAGGTGGCGCCCTCCACGCCCAGCCACCAGGGCGCCCCGGGGACGGTGCCGACGACGTGGCGCCGGGCGTCGGGGTGGACGAGCTGGTGGAAGACGAAGGAACTGCCGAAGCGTTCGGCGTCGGTGCGGTGTCCGGTGGCCCGGACGAACACGGCGAACCGCTCGTTGCTGACGGCGGTGGTGTCGATGGCGAAGGCCGCGACGGCGACCCGGCGTGCCGGGCCCTCGTGGTCGGCCCGGTAACCCTCGTCGAAGGCGTCGCCCATCCAGAAGGTCGCGCCGGGCAGTTCGGCCATGGTGTGCCCCACCGCCCGCGCGTCTCCCGGGGGCGGCGGGACGGCCGGTATGCCGAGCAGGGCGGGGCCGGAGCCGGCGCCCGGCGCGTGCGGGGTGTGCGGGGTGCGGCCGGGAGCGCAACAGGGCCGGTCGGACGTGCTCATGCGGAAGCTCCGGTGGTGACGTTTCTGCGGTGGTGACGTTCTGCCGTACAGGATCGCCGGGGCGCCCGCGGACCGCGTCGGCGGGTCCCGGTCCGTACGGGAAGCCCCGGGGGCTCTTCGGGCTGCCTCCGGCGGGGAAGTACCCCATTCTGGAGGGCACCCGCGAAAGGGCCGACGCACATGCGCGAGACACATCCGGACGGCCGCCCGTCCGCCCCCACCGTCACCACCCGCCACGGAGCCGTGCGCGGAGTCCGGGAGAACGGGGTGACGGTCTTCCGGGGCGTCCCGTACGCGGCGGCCCCCGTGGGCGCCCGCAGGTTCCGGGCTCCGGAGCCGCCCGAGCCATGGCCGGGAGTGCGGGAAGCCGTGACGTTCGGGCCGACCGCGCCCAAGCGCCCGTACGACCCGCCCCTGGACGCCCTGCTGCCGGACCCCGAGGTGCCCGGTGACGAGTGGCTCAACCTCAACGTGTGGACACCCGGCCCGGAGCGGTCCGGGCTGCCGGTACTCGTATGGATACACGGCGGCTCGCTGCTGCACGGGTCCTCCGCCGTTCCGGTCTACGACGGGACGGCGTTCGCCCGGGACGGGGTGGTGCTGGTCTCCGTCAACTACCGCCTGGGGATCGAGGGGTTCGGCGTCCTCCCGGACGCCCCCGCCAATCTCGGGCTGCTCGACCAGTTGGCCGCCCTGGAGTGGGTGCGGGACAACATCGCGGCGTTCGGGGGCGATCCGGGGCTGGTGACGGTGGCGGGCGAGTCGGCCGGGGCGGTGAGCATCGCCGCGCTGCTCGCCGCGCCGAGGGCCGCGGGGCTGTTCCGGCGCGCGGTGCTGCAGAGCGGGGCGCCCGACGCCCCGGCGCCCGAGGTGGGACGCCGTACGACGGAACTCGTCGCCCGGCGCCTGGGTGTTCCGGCGACGGCCGAGGCGCTGGCGGCCGTGGAGCCGTCCGCCCTGCTGGCCGCGCAGAGCGAGGTGACCCGCGGCGGGAATCCGCTGACCGGCCGCGACGCGTTCACGATCGTGGCCGACGGCGACCTGCTCCCCCGCGACCCGGCCGAGGCGCTGCGCGAGGGTGCGGCGGGCGGGGTGGACCTGCTGATGGGGACGAACACCGAGGAGTACCGCCTGTGGTTCGTGCCCAGTGGGCTCACCGAGCGCCTCGGGCGCGTCCGGCTGCGGCTGGCGCTGCTGAGGTTCGGGGTGCCGGGCGCGACGGCGCGGGTGTACCGGGCCAACCGCCCGGACGCCACACCGGGCGAGCTGCTCGGCGCGCTGGCGACGGACCTGCTGCTGCGGGTGCCGCTGAACGTCCTGGCCGACGCGCGGGTGGGCGCCCGGGGCCGCACGTACCTCTACGAGTTCGGCTGGCGCTCCCCCGTGCGGCGGCTCGGGGCCTGCCACGCCCTGGAGATCGGCTTCGTCTTCGACACCCTGGCCCACCCGGACGCCGTGGCGCTGGCCGGTCCGCACGCCCCGCAGGAACTGGCGGACGCGATGCACGCGGCGTGGGTACGGTTCGCGGCCACCGGCGATCCGGGGTGGGCCGCCTGGGACGCGCGCCGGCCGGTCATGGCGTTCGGCCCGGGCGCCCCCGCCGTGGTGGAGGCGCCCCGGGACGACGAGCTGCGCGGCTGGCCCCCGTACCGCGCGGCGGGCTGAGCCGGGGCCGCGGGACAGCCCTTGTTTCTGAGCTCAGGCCTTGTTCTGCGAGGCCCAGAACTCGTCGAAGGTGAGCAGGCCGTCACCGTTGGCGTCGTGGGAGTTGATGATCGCCTGGGCGACCGTCTCGGTGACGAACGGGTCGCCCAGCCGGGCCATGGCGCTCTTGTACTCGGCGGCCGTGATGAGACCGTCGCCGTTCTGGTCGAAATGCTCGAACGCCTTGCGTGCCGACTCGATGTCCGCCACTTTTCCGCCCCTGTCGATAGTCCGAATGACGGTGGTCAGATTAACGGGCCGACGTCCTCGCTCCTGCGGCGGCCGGTGAGAACGAGGACCACCGGCCCGGGGGCCCGGAACGGAACCGAGGGGTGCCGCTCACCACAGATCTACGAATCATTCACTGAATCCCATATTCATTCACTGAATGCCAGGAGTTTCACCAATGACACCTATGATTCACATACCAAAAGAGATGATTGATCCACCAATGCCCGAAATGCACCTTTGGTTTCTTGGGGCTGGTGTGCCATAGTCGTCTCACGACCTCCTCCGACCCGAGCCAGGTCTTGCACGCGGCCGTGGATCACCCCCCAATTCACGGCCCCCCACAGAAGCCCCCAGATCGCCGCACCACGGCGGACGGGGGCTTCTGCGTGCACCGGGAATCCCGCGCGCGGCGCCGGCGGTCTACCGGTCCGAGCGGTCGGAGATCCGCATCTCGAACCAGGTGATCTTGCCGCGCGGCAGCAGATCGACGCCCCAGCGGTCGGAGAGCTTGTCGACGAGGAAGAGCCCCCGCCCGCTCACGTCCATCTCCCGCACCGGCATCAGACACGGCAGGCCTCGCGAGGGGTCCCGCACCCCGATCCGGATCATTCCCCGGCGGCGCTCCATGCGCAGACCGAAGTACTGCGCACCGGTGTGCCGTACGGCGTTGCCGACGAGTTCGGAGACGAGCAGCACGGCGTACTCGGCGAGTTGCGGGGAGAGCTTCCATTGCCACAGCACCACCGCCGACGCGATCCTGCGGGCCGTCGCCGCGGACTCCGGTCGTGACGGCAGCCGCACCCCTTCCTCGCCGGTCGGGTTCCCGTACAACTCCAGTACATGGATTGCCTGTTCGTCATCCGACTCCGATACCCGCCGCGCGGCTGTCGCACTGCCGTGCGCGCGCGGCTGTTCCCCACCCTCCAGGCCCGCCATGCACCCCATCATGGCCGGAGCGGGACCGGTCCGGAGCCGTTCCGAGGGATTCCCACCGCCGGAATGGCCGAATCCGGTAGGGAGTTCGGCATATGCCAGGGTCATAAAAATGATTCGCGCGGCCCCGCTGACCTGCAGCGGAACACCGGCGCCGCGGAACGTCGGTGTCGGCCGATTCGTCGGCCGGCCCCCGGCCCGGCCCCGGCGGCGGCACCGGCGATGCCGCTCACACGGATGAACGTGGACCGGCCCCCACGGCCGGCCCACGCGCCGAGGAGACCCGCGTACGGCGCCGGACCCGGCCCGAGCGAGGAACCGGGATCCTCGCTCCGGGCCGACACTCAGCGGAAGGTCGCCTTCCCCGGCCCGTCCTCCATGAAGCTGCGCATGCCGGTCTCCCGGTCCTCCGTGGCGAACAGCCCGGCGAACAGGGTCCGTTCGATGGTGAGACCGGTGTCGATGTCCGTCTCCAGACCCGCGTCCACCGCCTCCTTCGCCGCCCGCAGCGCCAGCGCCGGCCCCTTCGCCAGGGCCGAGGCCCAGGCGTGCGCCTGCTCGTACACCTCGGCCGCCGGGACCACCCGGTCGACCAGGCCGATGGCGAGGGCCTCGTCCGCCCGTACGTGCCGGCCGGTGAAGATCAGGTCCTTGGCCCGCGAGGGACCGACGAGCCGGGCGAGGCGCTGGGTGCCGCCCGCCCCCGGGATCACCCCGAGCAGGATCTCCGGCTGGCCGAGCTTCGCGTTGTCGCCGGCGATCCGGAAGTCGGCGCAGAGCGCCAACTCGCAGCCGCCGCCGAGGGCGTAGCCGGTGACGGCGGCGACCACCGGCTTGGGGATACGGGCCACGGCGGTGAAGGAGTCCTGGAGGGCCCGGGAGCGTACGACCATCGCCGCGTGGTCCATGTCCCGCATCTCCTTGATGTCCGCTCCGGCCGCGAACACCTTCTCTCCCCCGTGAATCACCACGGCGCGCACGTCGTCCCGCCGGGCCGCCTCCTCGGCCAGCTCCTTCAGCCGGTCCTGGGTGGCCACGTCCAACGCGTTCATCGGCGGCCGGTCCAACCGGATCGTGCCGACGCCGTCCTGTACTTCGAGAGTTACGGTCATGGGGGCAGGCTAGGGGGTGTCCCGTAATCCGTGGTGGATCAGTGCGCGGCGTCAGATGCGGTGCATCGCAAGGCGGAGGAGCGTCCGCATACTGGATGTATGTGGACGTTCCGACAACGCGGCGAGGTGCCGTAGCTGTCGTCGCGCACCCACCAGGGATTGCGGGACAGCCCTCAGGGGGTGTCCACGGTGCGCGGAGGAGGCGACGGGCGAGGCGCGGGTCACGTGGGACGCGTGGCCCCAGCGTGGCAGGATCCATGTATGCCACATGTCGCCGTGTCCCCCGAGGTGTCCATCGCGTACGAGAGCTTCGGCGACCCCGGGGACCCACCCGTCCTGCTCGTGATGGGGCTCGGCGCGCAACTGCTCGCCTGGCACGAGGACTTCTGCCGGGCGCTGGCGGACCGCGGCCGGTACGTGATCCGGTACGACAACCGCGACAGCGGGCTGTCCACGAAGTTCGACGAACACCCTGTCGACACGGGCAGGTTCATCGCCACCGTCAGTTCGGGTGACATCCCCGCAGCCCTCGCGATGGTGCCCTACCGGCTTCGCGACCTGGCCGACGACGGGCTCGGTCTGCTCACCGCGCTCGGTATCGGACGCGCCCACGTGGTCGGTTCCTCGATGGGCGGGATGATCGCCCAGACGATGGCCCTCTCCTCCCCGGAGCGGGTGCTGACCTTGACGTCGATGATGTCCTCGACCGGCGAGAGCGAGTACGGCCGGTCCACGCCGGAGGCTCAGGAGGTGGTGTCCGCCCCGAAGCCGACGGACCGCGAGGGATACGTGGCGGCGGCGGAGAGGGAGCTGGTGTGGGGCTCCAGGCGCTACGGCGACGCGGCGGCCCTGCGTGAGCTGGCCGCCGCGAGCTACGACCGCTCGTACTACCCCGCGGGGGTCGGGCGGCAACTCGGCGCGATGGTCCTCGGCGGTTCACGCGCGGACGCGCTCCGCGGACTGCGGGTGCCGACGCTGGTGATCCACGGCCTGGACGACACGCTCATCGACCCCAGCGGCGGAGAGCGCACCGCGGAGCTGGTCCCGGGTGCGGAACTCCTGCTGGTCCCCGACATGGGCCACGACCGTCCCCGGGAGCTCTGGCCGGTGCTCGTCGACGCCCTGGTGTCCCACACCGGCTGAGCCTGCCCAAGAGCGGCTCCGGGACAGGGAACGGCGGTGGGCCCGGTGCCGTTCCCAGCCACCGGGCCCACCGCCCCCGTCACACGCTCCGCGTGGTCACTTGATCCACTCGGACCAGTCCATGTTCCAGCCGTTGAGGCCGTTGTCCGGGGCGATCGTCTTGTCCTTGGAGTTCTTCACGACGACGACGTCTCCGATGATCGACTGGTCGAAGAACCAGCCGGCCGGGGTACTGCCGTCGTATCCGCCGCGCACGTCCCGCAGCCCGACGCAGCCGTGGCTGGTGTTGGTGGTGCCGAAGATGCCGGAGCCGCCCCAGTAGTTGCCGTGGACGAAGGTGCCCGAGGTCGACAGGCGCATCGCGTGCGGCACGTCCTTGATGTCGTACTCCCCGCCGAAGCCGACCGTGTCACCGTTCATCCGGGTAACCCGGAGCTTCTCGCTGATGACCATCTGCCCGTTGTAGGTGGTGGTGGCCGGGGCGCCCGCCGAGATCGGGATGTCCTTGAGCTTCTCGCCGTCGCGGACGACGACCATGCGGTGGGTGGAGGCGTCGACGGTGGAGACCTGGCGACGGCCGATCGTGAAGCTGAAGGTCTTGGCCTGCTTGCCGTAGACGCCCGGCCGTCCCTCCACGCCGTCGAGGTTGAGCTCCACCGTCACCTTGGTGCCGGCGGCCCAGTAGTTCTCGGGGCGGAAGTCGAGGCGGTCGTTGCCGAACCAGTGGCCCTCGATCGGCACGCTGGGCTCGGCCTTGACCGTGATGGCCTTCTCCACGGCGGCGGGGTCGGTGATGCCCCGGGTGAAGTTGATGGAGACCGGCATGCCGACGCCGACGGTCGAACCGTCCTCCGGCGTGTACTGCCCGATGAAGGTGTTCTTCGGGACGAGCGTGGTGAAGGTGGTGTCCTTGGCGGACTGGCGGCCCTTCGCGTCCTCGGCGATGGCGTGGACGGCGTATTTGGTCGACGCGGCGAGGTGGCGTTCCGGGGTCCAGCTGGTGGCGTCCGCGGAGAGGGTGCCCTCCACCTCGGCACCCTGGGCGTCGGCGACCTTGACCGAGGTCAGCTTGCCCTTGGCGGCGGAGATCTTCAGCGCTCCGCTGGTCTCCACGGAGGTGGCGCCGTCGGCCGGTGCCACGGTCACGACCGCCTCGGAGGCGGCCGTGTCCTCGACCTTGGTACTCCCGCCCTTGCCGTCGGCGCCGCTGCCGCTGCCCGCACCGCTTCCGCCGGAACCGCCGCAGGCCGTCACCAGCAGAAGCAGTGCGCCGAGCAGCAGCGCGAGGATTCCGGGGCCCCGGCGCCCGCGCGTCCCCCCGCCGGTCCCGGCCGCACGTCCCCGTATCGGTGTTCCGCTCATCGTGGTTGTCTCCCCTCGCGCGGCCTGGCCCGATCGGACCCCGCACACCCCCGCGCGTCGAACATGCGCGCCTGTCGAGAAGAAAACCACACAGCCGTTTGCGGGGAGGTCCTGCGGATGTCACCGTTCAGTCCCAAGTTCACCTGGTACATGCGCAGGTGACACGGGGTACGGGGGCGCTCACGGAGCCGCCCCGCCACCGTCCCGGAGAGAGGTCCGGAGAGAGGTCCGGAGAGGGGTCCGGAGAGGGGTCCCGGCACGAGGTCTCAGTGCAGGGCCGAACCCGCTTTCCACCTCTTCCAGTCGAGGTTCCAGCCGCTGAGTCCGTTGTCCGGGGCGACCGTCTTGTCGTCGGAGTTGACGACCTCCACCACGTCGCCGACGAGGGTCCGGTCGAAGAACCAGCCGGCCGGCGCGGAGGCGCTGCCGCCCTTCTCGTCCCGCAGCCCGATGCAGCCGTGGCTGACGTTCTCGGAGCCGAAGGTCTCCTCGGGAGCCCAGTAGTTGCCGTGCAGGAAGGTGCCGGACTCGGTGAGCCGGATGGCGTGCGGCACGTCCTTGATGTCGTACTCGCCGCCGAAGCCCACCGTCCGCCCGTCCATCCGGGTCACCTCGTGGAGCTCGCTGACCACCATCTTCCCGTTGTACGTGGTGGTCTTCGGCGCCCCCGCGGTGATCGGCACGGTACTGACGAGCTCGCCGTTCCGGCGCACCTCCATCGTGTGCTCCGCCGCGTCGACCAGGGAGATCTGGGAGCGGCCCACGGTGAAGCGGACGCGCTTGCTCTGGCTGCCGTACACGCCGGGCGAGCCCTCCACGTCCCGCAGCCCGATGTCGACGGTGACCACCGTGCCCGGCTTCCAGTACTTCTCCGGGCGGAAGTCGAGCCGGTCCTTGCCGAACCAGTGGCCGGACACCTCCACGGCGGGGACGGCCGTGACCTTGATGGCGCGCTGTACCGCGGCACGGTCGGTGACGGGGCTGCTGAAGTCGAAGGAGACGATCATCCCGGTGCCGACCGTCGAGCGGTGCTCCGGTTTGACGTAGCCGATGAAGTGGTGCCCCGGGACGAGCGTGGTGAAGGTGGTGTGCCGGGCCGACCTGCGCCCGGCCCCGTCCACCGCCACCGCGTCGACGCTGTACTTCGCGGCGAGCCGAAGGCGTCCCGTACCGCCGGTGGGGGCCCACCGGCGGCCGTCCTCGGAGATCTTCCCGGTGATCCGGTCGCTCCGGGCGTCCTCGATCTGCACCACCTCGACGCTCTCCAGGTGCCCGTCCGGGACCTCCACCTCCATGCGGGTGGAGGCCGGGACGTTCTTCGCGCCGTCCGCCGGGAGAATCCGGATCACGTCCTCGGGGGCGCGGGCCTTCCCGTTGACGAAGGGAATTCCGCCGGTACAGCCGGTCAGTACGGCCGCGAGCGCCAGTAGTCCTGCCCATGTCAGCACGGCGGCCGGACCGGTCCGTGCTCTCTTCGCTGTGTGAGTCACGCACCCCCCAACGACCAGGGTCGCTCCGGGGAAACGTGAGTGTGGGCCTCCCGGTGGGCAGAACAGGGGGGAGGACTTCACCGGGAGGCCGCGGCCGGGACGCCGCGCGTCTCCCGTTCTGCCCGTCCCCACGAGCCGCAGGAGGCCGGGAGTGTCGAGCGCAGCCGAGCAGGAAGCCGTACAGGAGCCGGTACGACCGGTGCGCGCGGACCATGGGCCGTCGGGAAACACCACCCGTGTGCCGCAGTCCGGTGCCCCCGCCGTTGGCCCGGACGGAGCCGTACCGCCCCCGGTGTGGCCCGGCGCGCCCATGCCGTTGGGCGCGCGGTTCCGGGTGGGCCCGGACGGGGTGGCGGGCACCAACTTCGCCCTGTGGGCGGGCGGGGCGGAGGCCGTCGAGCTCTGCCTCTTCGACGAGGCGGGGCACGAGACCCGGTGCCGGCTGACCGAGCTGACCCACGAGATCTGGCACGGCTTCGTGCCGGGGGTGCGGCCCGGCCAGCGGTACGGCTACCGCGTCCACGGCCGCTGGGACCCGTGGACGGGGGCCCGCTGGAACGCCGCGAAGTTGCTGCTCGACCCGTATGCCCGGGCCGTGGACGGCACCTTCGCGCTGCCGCCCGAGGTCTACGGCCACATGCGGGACTGGCCGCAGCAGCACGTCGCCGACACCGTGCGCGACGAGCGCGACTCGGCGCCGTTCGTGCCCAAGGGGGTCGTCGTCCACGACGATCTCCCCGGCGGCGAGGACGAGTGGATGGACGACCGGCGGCCCAAGACGCCCTGGGCCGACTCCGTCATCTACGAACTGCACGTGCGCGGCTTCACCAAGCTGCACCCCGGCGTCCCGCCCGAGCTGCGCGGCACGTACGCCGGTCTCGCCCACCCCGCCGCGATCGAGCACCTCAAGCGGCTGGGGGTGACGGCGGTGGAGCTGCTGCCGGTGCACCAGTTCGCGCACGAGGACCATCTGCTCCGGCGCGGGATGCGCAACTACTGGGGCTACAACTCGATCGGCTACTTCGCCCCGCACGCCGACTACGCGGCGAGCGGCACCGCCGGGCAGCAGGTCGGCGAGTTCAAGCGGATGGTGCGCGCCCTGCACGACGCCGGGATCGAGGTCATCCTCGACGTCGTCTACAACCACACCGCCGAGGCGGGCGAGCTGGGCCCGACCCTCTCCATGCGGGGCGTCGACAACCGCGGCTACTACCGCCTCCAGTCCGACGCCCGCCGGTACGCCGACTACACCGGCTGCGGCAACACCCTGCACGTGGTGCAGCCGCACGTGCTGCGGCTGATCACCGACTCCCTGCGGTACTGGGTGACCGAGATGGGCGTCGACGGGTTCCGCTTCGACCTGGCGGCGGCGCTGGCGCGCTCGATGCACGACGTCGACATGCTCTCCCCGTTCCTCGCGGTGATCGCCCAGGACCCGGTGCTGCGTCGCGTGAAGCTGATCGCCGAGCCGTGGGACGTCGGCAACGGCGGTTACCAGGTGGGGGCGTTCCCGCCGCTGTGGACCGAGTGGAACGACCGCTACCGCGACTCCGTGCGCGACTTCTGGCGTGGCGCGCTGGGGGACGTACGCGACCTCGGCTACCGCCTCTCCGGCTCCAGCGACCTGTACGCCTGGGGCGGGCGCCGCCCGTACGCCTCCGTCAACTTCGTCACCGCGCACGACGGTTTCACCCTGCGCGACCTGGTCAGCTACCACCACAAGCACAACGAGGCCAACGGCGAGGGCAACCGCGACGGCACCGGCGACAACCGCTCCTGGAACTGCGGCGCGGAGGGCGAGAGCGACGACCCGGCGATCAACGCGCTCCGCCGCCGCCAACTGCGCAACCTGCTCACCACCCTGCTGCTCTCCACCGGGGTGCCGATGCTGGTGGCCGGCGACGAGATGGGGCGTACGCAGGGCGGCAACAACAACGCCTACTGCCAGGACAACGAGATCAGCTGGGTGGACTGGTCGCTCCTCGACGACCCGGGCTGGCGGGGACTGACCGAACTGACCGCCCGGGTGCTGCGGCTGCGCCACACCCATCCGGTACTGCGCCGCCGGGCCTTCTTCTCGGGGCGGCCCCAGACCGCGGACGGGCTGCGGGACCTGGCCTGGTTCACCCCGCACGGCGAGGAGATGACGGCCCAGGACTGGTACGCGCCCGCGGCGACCCTCGGACTCTTCCTCTCGGGGCGGGACATCCCGGGCCGGGACGCGCGGGGCGAGCAGATCGTGGACGACAGCTTCCTGGCGGTCCTGCACGCGGCGGAACGCCCGGCCGACTTCGCTCTGCCGGGCCCTCCGTGGGCCGCCTCCTACGAACTCGTCCTGGACACCTCGCGGGAGGACCAGGCCGAGGCCCCCGGCACGGTCCACGCGGGCGGCACGGTGATCACGGTGCCGGGACGCTCGGTGCTACTGCTGCGGGTGACGGCGTAGCGGGCGCAGCCCTGTGCCCGCAGGGTCTACGGGGTGTACGGGGGCCGGCAGGACGCCGCCGGCGCGGAACTCCCCCCGGGCGGGGGCGCGGTTCACCCCGCTCCGGCGGTCCCACCACCGGGGGTCGGTGGCCCGCTCGTACGCGGAGCGCAGGCCGGCCGGAATCAGGCGGAGGCGTTCGTCGGGGAGGGGGCGGCCGTTCGCCGCGGCCCAGGCGTGGATCTCCTCGAAGTCGGCGGCCGGGGAGCCCATGATCGCGTGGACGGGGAGGCGGTCCCCGGCCAGGGCGGTGCGGGGCAGGGAGAGACCGAGGCGTTCCTCGAAGACGGCCAGGCTGCGGCGGCGGTGTCCGTCGTAGTCGTCGATGGCGGGGTCGCGGAGGGCCGCGCCGTCGGGGCGCAGGATTCCGGCGGCCACGAGCTCCGGCAGGAGCAGATCGCCCTCTTCGCCGTAGCGGCGGTGCTCCTCGCACAGGCCGAATCCGGTGACTGTGCGGCCGTCGCGGCCGTACGAGACGTGGGTGGGCGGATGCTCGGAGTTGTGGTGGTAGTGGACGGCTTCCACGCCGTCGTGCGAGACCTCGTCCAGCTTGTCGAGGTAGGGGCCGTAGGCGATCGCGAACGCCCAGCCGGCGTGCTCGCCGACGCGAACGACGGCGCTGCCCGGCCGGCGGTCGGGGTAGGCGTCGATGTCGAGGCCGGTGATCTCGTCGTCGGTCATCGCCTCCGCCGCCGAACCGGCCCGCGCGCCCATGCGCACCGCCAGTTCTTCGGCGCCGATGCCACGGGCGAAGTGCACGTCCAGCATCCACCCGGAGCTGGACGTCCTGCCGGCCATCCACTGAAGACCGTCGCTCACGTTGTTCTCCCCGGAGGAACGCCCACACTCTTCCGGTAACTCGACGAGCCCGGGGGTGGTGACAGTTCCCGGTCCCTCGCCACCACCGTCGCGGAGCCGAGCCGAGCCGAGCGGGTGCGGCGCCGAGCCGAGCGGGTGCGGCGCCGAGCGGGTGCGGACCCGAGCGGGTGCGGACCCGAGCGGGTGCGGAGCCGAGCGGGTGCGGAGCCGGAGCTTCCGAACGGCCGGAAAACCCGGTGGGGGTTGTCAGTGGTGAAACATAGGATCGCCCCTGATGCCCGAGAACCCCGCCGAGCGCACGGACCGGTCCACCGTGCGCTCTCTCAAGCGTTTGTGGCCCTACCTCCGTCCCGTGCGCGCCCGCTGGCTCACCGCCGCGTTCGTCGCGGTGGTCGCGTCCGGCCTCGGGCTGGTCATCCCGCTCGTACTCAAGTGGATGGTGGACGGCCCGGTGGCCGACCGCGACCCGGGCGGGGTCTGGCTGGGGGCTCTCTGGCTGCTGCTCCTGGGCATCCTGGAGGCGGTCCTGTTCGGGCTGCGTCGGTGGCTGGTGGCCCGGCCGCTGGCCGGGGTCGAGGCGGGCATGCGGGCCGACCTCTACCACCGCCTGCAACGGCTCCCGATGGCCTTCCACGACCGCTGGCCGTCCGGTCAGCTGCTGTCGCGCGGCACCACCGATCTGATGCTGGTGCGCATGTTCCTGGCGTTCCCGCTGACCTTCCTGCTGGTCAACTCGGTGACGATCGCCATCGGTTTCGTCATCCTGTTCCTCCAGGAGTGGACGCTGGGGCTGGTGCTGCTCGCCCCGGCGGTCCCGCTGATGATCCTCAGCTCCCTCTTCGAGTCGAAGTACTCCCTGGCGGCGCGCACCGCCCAGGACCAGGTCGGCGATCTGACGACGGTGGTCGAGGAGAGCGTGCTCGGCATCCGGATCATCAAGGGCTTCGGCCGCCACCGCAGCCAGGCGCGGGCGTTCAAGGAACTGTCGCACCGGCTGCGCTCCACCGAACTGACCAAGGCCCGCCTGCTGGCGGGGATCTGGGCGCTCATCACCGGGGTGCCGGAGCTGGCGATCGGCGCGGCGCTGGTCTTCGGTACGGTCCAGGTGGCGGACGGCGACCTCTCGGCGGGGACGCTGGTGGCGTTCCTGTCGACGGCGCTCGCGCTGCGCTGGCCGGTGGAGTCGATCGGATTCCTCCTCGCGATGAGCCAGGAGGCGGCGACCGCGACCGACCGTTACTTCGAGGTCATGGACGTGGCGGAGGAGAGCGGGCTCGCGTCCGGTGCCGCCACCGGCGCGGTGGCCGGCACCGGCTCCGGCACCGGGCTGGTCTTCGAGGGAGTCTCCTTCCGTTACCCGGACGCGGCCCCGGACTCCGTACCCGTGCTCGCCGGGATCGATCTGCACGTCCGGCCGGGCGAGACGATGGCGCTGGTCGGCGCCACCGGTTCCGGCAAGACGACGCTCACCGCCCTGGTGCCCCGGCTTCACGAGCTCACCGGCGGACGGATCACCCTGGACGGCGAGGACATCGTCTCGATGGAGCGGGCACGGCTGCGCTCGCTGGTGTCGGTGGCCTTCGAGGAGCCGACACTCTTCTCGGCCACGGTCGGCGAGAACGTCCTGATGGGCGCGGACGGCGCCGACGACAAGGACCTGCACCGCGCTCTCGACGTCGCCCAGGCCCGGTTCGCGCACGAGCTGCCCGAGGGCACCGGCACCCAGGTCGGCGAGCAGGGGCTGAGCCTGTCGGGCGGTCAGCGCCAGCGGCTCGCGCTGGCCCGCGCGGTCGTCGGCCGGCCCCGGTTCCTGGTGCTGGACGACCCGCTCTCCGCGCTGGACGTGCACACCGAGGCGCGGGTGGAGGCGGCGCTGCGGCAGGTGCTGGCGGAGACCACGGCGGTGATCGTCGCCCACCGGCCGTCCACCGTGATGCTCGCCGACCGTGTCGCGCTGCTGTCCGGAGGCCGGATCGCGGCCGTCGGCTCGCATCAGGAGCTGCTGCGGACGAACGCCGAGTACGCCTGGCTGATGTCGGGCGCCGAACGGACCGGTATCACGGTCACCGAGGAGGCCACGACCCCATGACCAGTACCACCACCGCCGGTACCCCGTCGGCCGACGGCACCGAGCACGCCGACGACGCCCCGGGCACGACCGGCCCGGAGCCCGGCGACGCGTTCGACCGGGACGCCCTGCCCACCCCGCCGGGCGCCACCCGCGCCCTGCTCGCCTCGCTGCTGCGACCGCTCCGCGCCCGGGTCCTGGTGACCGTGGTGCTGCTCCTCGTCCAGCAGGCCGCCGTCCAGGCCGGCCCGTTGCTCGTGGCGTACGCGATCGACACGGCGGTGCCCGCGTTCCGGGACGCCGACCACGGCCCGCTGATCGCGGTCGGCGTCGGCTACGCCCTCTGCGCGGCGGCCGGCGGCTACCTCCAGTACGCCTTCATCCGGGGCTCGGCCCGCATCAACCAGGACGTACTGCTGGACCTGCGCGGCCGGATCTTCCGGCACGCGCAGGCGCTGAGCGTCGACTTCCACGAGCGCTACACCTCGGGCCGGCTGATCTCCCGGTCGACGACGGACGTGGAGTCGCTGCGGGAGCTGCTGAGCGAGGGCCTCCAGGAACTGATCACCGTGGTCCTCTCCTTCGTCTTCATCTCCGGGATGCTGCTCTGGCTGGACCTGGGCACCGGGGGTATCGCGGTGCTCTCCTTCGTACCGCTCTATCTGCTGGTGCGGGTCTACCAGGGGCGGGCGGGCCGGGCGTACGCCGTGCGGTCCTCCGCGATGGCGGCGGTGATCGTGAAGTTCGCCGAGACGATGAACGGCATCCGACCGGTGCGGGCGTTCCGCCGTGAGAAGGCCAACGACGCCGTGTTCGAGGAGCTCAACGGCCGTCACGAGCGGTCGAACGGCGACACCCTGCTGGAGATGGCCCGTTATGTGGTGGGCTCCCGGCTCGTCGCCAACATCGCGGTCGCGGGCATGGTCCTGTGGGGCGCCTACCGGGTCGCCTCGGGCACGCTTGCGCTGGGCGTCCTGGCGGCGGCGGTGCTGTACCTGCGCCGGTTGTACGACCCGATCGACCGGCTGGCGATGTTCCTCAACTCCTGGGAGTCCGCGGGCGCGTCCCTGCAGAAGATCGCGGGCCTGCTCGCGCAGACTCCGTCCGTGCCGGAGCCCGCCGCCCCGGTGGAGCTGCCCGCGCTGCGCGGCGAGCAGCCGGGCCGGGAGGTCGTCTTCGACGGGGTGCGGTTCGCATACCGCACCGGCGGCGAGGTGCTGCCGCGCTTCGACCTGACCCTGCCCGCCGGGCAGACGGTGGCCGTGGTCGGTTCGACGGGCGCGGGCAAGTCGACGCTGGCGAAGCTGCTGGCCCGGTTCTACGACCCGACCGGCGGCCGGGTGCTGCTGGACGGTGTCGATCTGCGGGACCTGGGCACGGCGGAGCTGCGGCGCGGTGTGGTGATGGTGACGCAGGAGGCGTTCCTGTTCTCCGGGACGGTCGCGGAGAACATCGCGATCGGCCGCCCGGACGCCACACCGGAGGAGATCGAGCAGGCGGCGAAGGCGATCGGCGCGCACGACTTCATCGAGAGCCTGCCGGAGGGGTACGCCACCGACGTGCGCAAGCGGGGCGGCCGGATCTCCGCCGGGCAGCGCCAGTTGGTCGCGTTCGCGCGGGCGCTGCTGGCCGATCCGGCGGTGGTGATCCTGGACGAGGCGACCAGTTCGCTGGACATCCCCGGCGAACGCGCGGTGCAGCGGGCCATGGACACGGTGCTGCACGGCCGTACGGCGGTGGTGATCGCGCACCGGCTGTCCACGGTGGAGATCGCGGACCGGGTGCTGGTGATGGAGCACGGCCGCATCGTGGAGGACGGCTCACCGGCCGAACTCATCGGCGAGGAGGGTCGGTTCGCGGGGCTGCACCGGGCTTGGCGGGAAAGCCTGGCCTGAGCGGCACACTCCTGCCGGTCAGCACACGTCCGGCAGGAGTTCGGCGAGGAGGTCCCGCACCCGGCGCGCGATCTCGTCGCGGGACGGGCCGCGTCGACGCTCTGACCGGCGGGGTCGTCGAGCTTCCGGTCGAGGTAGGTACGGCCGGGGAAGACCGGGCAGGAGTCGCCGCAGCCCAGGGTGATCACCACGCCGGACGCCCGTACGGCGTCGGTGGTGAGCGTCTTCGGGGTCTCGGCGGACAGGTCGATGCCCGCCTCCGCCATCGCCAGCACGGCGGCCGGGTTCACGACGTCGGCCGAAAGTATCCCGGAACGCCGGCTGCCTGCCGCGCTCGGCTGACAGGCACGGGCCCGGACTGGACACTGGATGCCTGCGTCCGGTGCGAGAAGTGTGGGCCCGCGCAGTGCCGTTCTCGGGGCGATGCGGGCAAGTGACGGGGGTACGGGGATGTCGGGGTCGGAAACGCGTGGCCTGTCTCGGGGAGCATTGATCCGGCAGCGCGCGAAGGCACGATTCGTGGGTCGGCGTGCGCAGTTGGCCCTCTTCACGGAGAACCTGTCGAAGGACCCGCAGTCCGAGGAGGATCCGGCGGACTTCCTGTTCCATGTGCGCGGTGTGGGTGGCGTGGGGAAGTCCACGCTGCTGCGCCAGTGGCAGGAGGCGTCCAGGCGTGCTGATGCCGCGACGGCGGTGGTGGACGAGAACGATGTCCACGGGGTGCGGCAGGCTCTGACCGAGCTGGCCCGGCAGCTGGCGGAGCAGGGCGGGCCGTGCAAGGACTTCGACAAGGCGGTCGAGCAGTTCCGTCGGGAGCAGGCGACGCAGGCTGAGCCGACACCCGCGGAGGGTGAGGCGTCGGTGTCGAGCCGGGTGGTGACGCAAGCCGCTTTGGGGGCGGTCTCGTTGATTCCGGGCGCGGGGGTCGTGACGGCGATGGCGAATCCGGATGCCGCCGCCCAGGGGCTGGACCGGATTCGGTCGGCGTCGCGCTCCCGTCACCAGCGGCGCGGTGGCCGAGGCGACGAGACGGGGCTGAGCCGTGCCTTCGTCGCCGAGCTGGAGCGGCTGTGCCGTCGGCAGCGATGGGTGGTGCTGTTCTTCGACACGTGGGAGCAGACGGCTCAGTACCTGGACGGGTGGCTGCTGAGCCTGTTGGACGAGGAGTTCGGCCCGGTGCCGGCGAACCTCGTCGTCGTGCTGGCCGGCCGTGACGAGTTGCCGGAGCGGGAGTGGGCGCCGCTGCGGGACCAAGTCGCGGACGTACCGTTGGAAGTCTTCACCCCGGCGGAAACACGCTCACTGCTGACCTCGCGGGGCGTGACGGACGCGGGAGTGGTGGAGGCGGTGCTACAGCTCTCGATGGGACTTCCGCTGCTCGTCGAACTCCTCGCCCTGGCCCGCCCGCACACGGTCGAGGAAGTCGACGCGGGAGGGGACATCGCGGATGTGGCCGTCGAGCGTTTCGTCCAGTGGATCACGGACCCGGACAAGCGTGACGCCGTGCGGGCGTGTGCCCTGCCCCTGCAGCTGAACGAAGACATCTTCGCCGCCGCAGCGGGCCCTGCGGCGGAACCGCTGTGGGAGTGGCTGTGCGGACAGCCGTTCGTCAACGGTCGCAGCGGCTACAAGCACTATCACGCGGTGGTCCGCGCGAGCATGGTCCGCCAGCAGCGCACCCACTCTCCACAGGGCTGGGCTTCGGCGCACGCCCAGCTGGCCGAAACCCATGCCGCCTGGCGCACGGCTGTCGAGGAGCGTCTCCCCGAGGCCAAGCGCTGGGGGGACCCCATGTGGCGCCGGCACCGCCTCGACGAGACGTACCACCGACTGTGCGCCCACCCGAGCACCGATCTGCCGTCCGCTCTCGAACACGTGGTCCATGCCGCAGGTCAGGACTCCGCCGTACTGCGGCAGTGGGTCGAAGCACTGGAGCAAGCGGCGCAGGACGCCGCGGATTCCTCCCTGCTCCACTGGTCAGGGCGTCTTCGGGACGCTCTCAACGATGATGATCCCGGTCTCGCCTGTCTCGGAGTCCTGCTGTCCCACGACCGGCTGAGCGCCGAGAGCAGGAGCTGGGCGTACACCTACCGAGGCATCCACCTCTACTACTGCGACCGGGACGAAGAGGCGCTGTCCGAGTTCGACCGGGCGATCGCCCACAACGACCGTAACGCCCGCGCCTGGGCCCAGCGCGGAGAGACTCATCGCTGGCTCGACCGCCATGATCAGGCCGTCGCCGATCTCACCGTCGCACTCGAACTCAACCCCACCTACGACTGGGCACTCGCATCCCGCGGACAGGCACACATGCGGGCCGGCCGCTACGACCAAGCCATCACCGACCTCACCGCCGCACTCGAACTCGACCCCACCTACACCTGGGCACTCGCAGCACGCGGGGAAACCCACCGGCTGGCCGGCCGCTACGACCAAGCCGTCACCGACTTCACCGCCGCACTCGAACTCGACCCCACCTACGACTGGGTACTCGCCTCCCGAGGCCTGACCCACCGACAGGCCGGCCGCTACGACCACGCCATCACCGACCTCACCGCCGCACTCGAACTCGACCCCACTTACGACTGGGCACTCGCAGCACGCGGAGAAACCCACCGACTGGCCGACCGCTACGACCACGCCATCACCGACTTCACCGCCGCACTCGAACTCGACCCCACCTACGCCTGGGCGCTCGCCTCCCGAGGACAGACCCACCGACAGGCCGGCCGCTACGACCAAGCCGTCACCGACCTCACCGCCGCACTCGAACTCGACCCCACTTACGACTGGGTACTCGCAGAGCGCGGGGAAACCCACCGACTCGCCGGCCGCTACGACCACGCCATCACCGACTTCACCGCCGCACTCGAACTCAACCCCACCTACGACTGGGCGCTCGCCTCCCGAGGACAGACCCACCGACAGGCCGGCCGCTACGACCAAGCCGTCACCGACCTCACCGCCGCACTCGAACTCGACCCCACCTACTCCTGGGCACTCGCATCCCGCGGAGAAGCCCACCGACTGGCCGGCCGCCACGACCAAGCCGTCACCGACTTCACCGCCGCACTCGAACTCAACCCGGGCTACGCCTGGGCACTCGCTTCCCGCGGACAGGCACAGATACAGGCCGACCGTTACGACCAGGCCGTCGCCGACCTGACCGCCGCACTCGAACTCAACCCCGCCTACGCCTGGGCACTCGCATCCCGCAGCCAAGCGCACCGACAGGCCGGCCATCTCGACAAGGCGAGAGCGGACATGGAGCGAGCCGCCGAAACGCACCCAGGAGCCGAATCCTGCGCGTTCGAAAGGCTCATGCTCGAGACCGTGGAGGGGCGATTCGAGGCGTGTGCGGAGCAGTGGCGTCAACTGCTCGCCGCTTCCCCGAGCCTCCCGGACGAAGCTCCCGACCCGCTCTCCGACCTGTTCCGATGCCTGCTCTTCGATACGGAAAGCAGCGTGAGGGAGGCAACGGAGGAGTTGCTCGCCACGCACCCCGGTCGTGGTGAGATCGCGGATCTGCTCACGTACTTGGTCGAGCTCTTCGCGGTGGCAGACGGGGTGGGAGACCGTGCCCGACAGTGCCATGACCTGATCGTCGAGCGCTCCTCGGCATGAATCGCCACCGGTTCCTCCCGGCCGAGGTCAGACCGTGTCCGCGAGGGGCGTTCTTGTCGACCTCCAGGCCCGGGAAGACGCGCCCGGTGGCGATGAGCACGGCAATTCCCTCTTCGTGAATGGGTGTTCACCGTGTTGCTCTCGGCGCCGATGCCGTGCGCGCATCCACGTCATGCGGACCACCATGACAGGGCGAGGCTCGTTCACATCGCCTGGCCGTGGTGATCCACCAGTGCGGCGAGCAGCCGGGCCAACTGATCGCGTTCCGAAGAGGTCAGCGGTGCGAGCACTTCGTCTTCCACCCGGGCGAGCAGTCCGTCCAACTCGGGAAGTTGCCGACTTCCCAGTTCGGTGAGGACGATGATGTTCTGCCGACGATCGGCGGGGTTGGGTGAGCGTTCCACCCAGGCGCGATCGGCCAGCTCCTTGATCACCGCGACCATGTCGCTGCGGTAGATCCCTGTACGGCTGCTGAGTTCCGCCTGACTGGCGGGCCCGAACTCGTCCAGGGTGGCGAGCACCGCGTAGTGCCACTTGCGGGCGCCCGCGCGCGTCAACTCCTCGTTCACCAGGCGATCCGACTGGAGCGCGGCCAGTGACAGAAGCCTGGTCCGCAGATGGCGCAGCCGCGCGGCACCGGGCCGCCGGTCGGCCGAACGCGCCGAGTCGGGCGTGCTGTTACTCATGCCGCGATTCTACCCTTGCGTTAGTCCCACTAACAATCTATCTTCGTCGAGCCAGAGAACGTTAGTGGGACGAACGATACGGAGGACGTCATGCCAGTGGCGAACGTTCTGGATTCGACGATGTTCTACGAGGACGCCGGCAGCGGCACACCCTTCGTCTTTCTGCACGGCAACCCCGGCTCGTCCCATCTGTGGCGCGGGGTGCTGCCCGCGCTCGACCTGCCCGCCCGTCTACTGGCCCCCGACCTGATCGGCATGGGCCGCTCCGGCAAGCCCGACGTGCCGTACCGGTTCGCCGACCACGCCCGCTATCTGGACGACTGGTTCGACCGGTTGGGCCTGGACGAGGTGGTCCTCGTCGGTCATGACTGGGGCGGGTCCCTCGCGTTCGACTGGGCAGCTCGCCACCCGGACCGCGTCCGTGGCGTGGCGTTCCTCGAGACCATCGTGCGGCCGATGTCCTGGAACGAGCTGGGCGACGGGCCGCGCTCGCGCGCCCGGGCCATGCGCGGCCCGCAGGGTGAGGCGCTGGTGCTGGACGAGAACTCCTTTCTGGAGTCGGCTTTCACCGGCGGGGTGCTGAACCCTGTGAGCGAGGAAGACATGCGGGCCTTCCGGGCGCCGTACCCGACTCGGGAAAGCCGCCGTCCGATACTGGAATGGGCACGCTCCCTCCCGCTGGACGGAGAGCCCGTCGATGTCGCCGAACGCGTCGGGCGGTACGGCACGTGGCTGTCGGGCAGCGGCGAGGTACCCAAGCTGCTTCTCACCTTCGACTCCTCACCCACCTTGCTGATCGGCAAGGAGATGGCCGACTGGTGTGCGGAGAACATCGCCGGGCTGGAAACCCGGCACTGCGGCCCGGCCGGTCACCACGCACCCGAGGACCAGCCCCGGGCCATCGCCGACGCGATCGGCGCATGGGCCCGGCGGCACGCTCTGACCGGCGAGCGGCACGGCTGATCACAGGAACACCACCCTGCCCGTGCCCCCAGGACGCATGAGATCGGGCCACCGGAGAGATACGCGCAGTCAGTGAGCTCTTTCCGGGTGGCCGCCGATCGAGCGACGGACCGGTGGGGGCGGGGCCGCGACGCGCGAGGCTCAGTGCCGTCGAGAGAGATTTTCAAGGCCTCAACTCAGGTGCACGGAAGCCTCGTTGGCCCCTCGCCCCGCCGCATTCGACCTGCCTCACGGCCTGGTCGAATGGGTCACGATCTCATCGTCACCCGCGAGGACGACCGCCGCTGCGAGCTCCCGCCGTGCCGGCGGGCGCTCTTCGCGCTCGCGTACCTACGCCGTCTCGACGTCCTTGCCGACGTCTCCGCCCTCCTCGGGATGCCTTCGGCCGCCGGGGACAGCCCCGTGCGGAGGAATCAGGTCGCACCCGTGTACCAATCCGGTGCCGATGCCCGGACTGCCGAGGTGACGCGGGTGCCCACGCGCGATGATCACCCTGTTCCGCACACTTGCTCGGATTATGAGTGCACTTCGGGGGATCTCTTGTACCGCTTCAACCGCCACACCTGCAGCGCTCTGACTGCCGTCGCACTGATTACCGGCTTCGCATCCGCTTGCTCCGACTCGCCTCCGACGTCCAAGGCTTCACAGCCCGCGACGGTGGCAAGCTCCACCGCGACTCCCACGGCGCAGCCGTCCTTCCAGTCCGGCAGGGAGCAATGGGCCGAGGACGCCCGCGACTTGCTCAACCTGACGGATCGGCTGGAGTCGGATGAGGAGGGTCTGGTCTCGGCCGGTTCCCTCGCGGTGCCCGGGGAGAACTCGCACGACTCCATCGAGCCCGGCACAGCCCTGCGGGTGGAGGTGGCGTGCGCAGGGGAGGGCGTGGTCACCTTCACGGTCGTCTCGGGCGCCGCCAAGACAGCTGAACACGTCGACTGCACGCAGCCGATGACGCACGGGTTCGACTTCACCACGGCCGGGCCGAGTCTCGCGATCCAGGCGGACTCGCCCCAGGAAGACAAGGTGGGCACCGCCTACGTGGTGAGCCGCGCCTCCTGAAGTGCCCCTGACCCTGGTCGCCCGGTCTCGGACACGGTGCATCCCCCGCGGCCGGGACGGCCCGGCCCGGGCCGACGTCGGTTCATCCCCGGCTCGGCCGCGGGATCGATCCCTGAGCGGCGGCGGAGAGTTTCCACGAGCGCTCCGAGGGCGAACGACTGGACCAGCGCGCTGACGACAACCCCACCGGCCAAGTACCAGACGGATGCGTGCATGCCTCCGATCGCACCGACTGCTCCCTGCTGCCGGCAGGGAGCGGTCGGCGGTGAGAAGGAACGGCCAGATCCCGACGATGCCGGGATCGGAGACCAGTGCGGCTACCACCTCCGGGTGACGGACGGCGGATCACACGGTGAGCGTTATCGCTTCGATCCACAGGTCGTTGTCGCGGGCGCCGCCGTAGGTGAAGTCGTAGGCGTCGTCGGGGTTGTCGTCGCATGTCATGCCGAGCCAGTCGCCGTTGTGGACGTACGTGGTCTCGCAGACGGTGCTGGCGCCCTCGCCGACCGCGATGGTGAACCCCCGCAGGTACAGGGCGTCCTTCTTGGTGCTGCCGAGGTAGTTGTCGGCGCCGTCGACGGCCCTGTGCCACCCGTAGGGGAAGTGCTGTTCGTCGATCCCCGCGGGGTTGCGGGTCATGGCGTTGCCGCCCGTGCCGTCGGTGTTGGACGTCGCGACGTTGACCGAGGTGATCTGCTCGCCCGAGCCCGGCGTGCCCGCCGTGTCGCCGTCGCATGCGGCATCGGACCAGCCGTTGTCCCTCGTGTAGACGCGGTAGCAGATGTGCCGTTCACCCGGATCCTCCGCGGCCTTCTGCCGGACCTCGGTCGCCGCGGTCCGCTCCTGGGGGTCGGCCTTCTTCTCCTCGGAGCCGCCGCTTCCCGCCCCGTCCGAGCCGGCCTCCTGCGTCGCGGCGGCGGCCGGGGGTGCCGTGGTCGGGGCGGGCGCGGCCTTCGGCGCCTCGGGGAGCGGCGAGGGCGAGACAGGGGGCGCCAACGTGCCGACGGCGGCCTCCTGGGGCTTTTCGGTGGCGGTGCTGGCAACGCGGGGCTTGTGGGTGAGCCACACCATCACGAACGCGATCACCAGAGCGAGGAGAAGGCTCATGAAGGCCGCCAGCCAGCGCGGCAGGACGCTCCTCTGCACGTAGGTGCCCGCCACGTCCAGCGGTGCGGCACCCGACCGCTGCACCGCCAAGGTGTACGGCCGGTCCGCCTTGGACCCGATCCAGATGATCTGCCGAGGCTTCAGCGTCGTCTTGAGGAACGCCGCGCGTCCCGGCTCGATCTGCACATTGCTCGGATTGATGTCGTACGACAACTGATCACCGTTGTCGCTGCCCCGCACCGACGCCGTCAGCTTGGTGTTGCCCAGATTGTCCACGGCCAGCCTGGGACGTCCGCGGAATCGGCCCTTCACCGTCGGCGGCACCAGCTCGGCCCGCAGCTCCGTGAACGCGGTGACGGTGAGGTTCCCCTCCGGAACCGTGGTGGCCTGCGGGTGCTCCGTCGGCGTGACACGCACCGCGTACGGATGAGGACCGGCCGCCGCGTCCGGCGTGCGCGGCGGGGAGAACCTCAGCTCGACCGTCCCCGTCGTCCCCGGGAACAACCGCAGTGACGGCGGCTCGACGAGTGCCCAGGGGGCGAGTGAGCCCACCACCTCGAAGCGGTACTCGTCCACCACGTCACCGGTGTTGCGCAGACGCAACCGCACGGTCGTACTGTCACCCGGGTCCACGGTCACGGAGGCGGGTTCCAGAGAGGTCCAGAGGTTCACCCGTGGACGCTAAACGCGGCACAGGTGCCGAGTCAGGAAGCCACGGGGCACGATGGGTGCCCGAAGGGGCGGAGCCGGTTGCCCCCTCGCCCCGGACGCCGGCCGATCGCTCCCGGTCCCCCGGGTCCACGGTAGCGACCTCGGCGCACCGGCTCACGCCGCCGGGCACGGGAGGGCGGTGAAGGCGCTGAACCAGAGCTCGCTGTTGTCACCGCGCACCCCCACCCCGCCGGGGCCGGTGAGCACCCCGGGTGCGGTGTCCACGGCCTCCGCCACGGTGTTCCCGCCGACGAGGAGCCGCAGCAGCACCGTGTCCTCGGTCGTGGTGCGCGCCTGCGCCTCGACATGGTGCCAGGTGTCGTACGGGAGGGGGCACCGGCCCTGCGCCAGGGTCGTGTACGTCCCCTCCGTGCCTTCGGAGGCGCCCGGCGACAGGAGCTTGCGTTTGATGGTCACCAGGCCGTCGCGCCGCCGGAAGCTCAGCGCGTACAGCTCCTGGGGGCTGCGGTAGCGGAGCCAGAGATGCCCGCCGTCCCAGTCCGTCGCGGGGGTTCGGGCCGTGGTGCCGGGGGGCCGGAGCAGGACCCGGGTGCGTACGGCGGTGTCCGCGAAGTCCCGGCGTACGGTCACCACGCGCAGCACCGAGGAACCCGTGTGCAGCCGGGAGACCGGGTCGGGAGAGCCCCCGTCCGGGACACCGCTCCAGGCCGCGCCCCCGTCCGCGAAGAGCGAGCCGCTGGTGACGGACCAGTCCGGGTCGGTGCGGGCGTCGGCCGCACCGGGATGGCGGTAGGCGTACTCGTTGGTGATCAGGCCGGAGCCGGGAAAGACCGCGGCGAAGACGGCGGCGCCGGGAACGCCGCAGGTGGAGGGGGCTTCGGCGGCCCGCACCGGCGGTGGCGGTGCCCCGCCGTCACGGGCGTCCACGCCCCGCGGCC
>NZ_JBSFVR010000084.1:0-25054 GCF_053592415.1 Streptomyces sp. NPDC002690
CCACGTGGTGCCGGGGCTTTCCCGCGCGTACCGGGTTCAGGCGTTCGTCAGCGCCTCGCCGGACCGGGGGAGCGGAGCGGCATCGGCGACGGCCGAGGGGCGCTCGCGCTGGGAGAGCAGGACCCGCAGGACCCAGATCCACACCAGGCACGCGCCCACCATGTGCAGGCCCACCAGGATCTCCGGGGTGTCCAGGAAGTACTGGACGTACCCGATGACGCCCTGGCCCATCAGGACGAGGAACAGCTCGGCGGCGCGGCGGCGCGGTCCGGGCGGGGCGTCCACGGCCTTCAGCACGAACCAGAGCGCCAGCGTCAGCGCCACCACGACCCACGCCAGGTCCGCGTGGAGCTGGCTGATCAGCTTCCAGTCGAGCGGGATGCGGTGCACGTCACTGGAGTCGCCCGCGTGCCGGCCGGCACCGGTCACCACGGTTCCGACGGCGACCAGCAGCCCCGCGGCCACCACGAGAATCCAGGTCAGCTGCGAGACGGCCTTGCCGACCAGCGGCTTCGGGGCCTCGTCGCCCTCGCCGACCCGCTGGTACAGCACCACGGCCACGGTGATCAGGGCGGCGGAGAGCAGGAAGTGCGCGGCGACGCTGTACGGGTTGAGGCCGACCAGCACCACGAAGCCGCCGAGCACGGCGTTGCCCATGACCACCCAGAACTGGGCCCAGCCGAGCCGGGTCAGGCTGCGGCGCCGGGGCTTCAGGGCCCGCGCCGCGACGATCGCCCAGCCGACGGCGGCGCAGAGCACGTACGTCAGCATCCGGTTGCCGAACTCGATGACGCCGTGGAAGCCCATGGCGCTCGTCGTGGTGAGACTGTCCTCGGTGCACTTGGGCCAGGTGGGGCAGCCGAGACCGGAACCGGTCAGCCGGACCGCGCCACCGGTGGCGACGATGATCACCGCCATCACGACGGCGGACATGGCGGCCCGGCGGACGGTCCGGGGGTCCGGGGTCCACCGGTCGGCGATGTACTGGAGGGGGTTCCGCGCGGCTTGAGCGACGTCGGCTCGGGTCAGCTTGGGCACGCGCACCATCGTAAGCGGCAGCTTGTGCAAGCTTTCACGAGGGGGACGAGTCACCGCGAACCGTGACCGGAGTCACCGGCCCCGCCTCGCGGTGGCCGTCATTCCCAGCGGAAGAACTTCGCCGCCGCGCCGAGCCCCAGCACCGACCAGACGGCGAGGATGCCCAGATCGCCCCAGGGGACGCCCGCACCGTGCTGGAGCACGTCACGCAGGCCTTCCGAGAGAGCCGCGATCGGCAGCAGGCCGAGCGCCGAGGCCACCGCGTCCGGGAACTTCTCCATCGGCACGATCACGCCGCCGCCGACCAGCAGCAGCAGGAAGACCAGGTTCGCCGCCGCGAGCGTCGCCTCCGCCTTCAGCGTCCCGGCCATCAGCAGGCCGAGCCCCGAGAAGGCGGCCGTGCCCAGGACCAGCAGGAGCAGTACGGAGAGGGGGTTGCCGTGCGGCGACCAGCCCAGCGCGAAGGCGATCACCGTCAGCAGGACCACCTGGAGCACCTCGGTCACCAGGACCGACAGCGTCTTGGAGGTCATCAGCGCCCAGCGCGGCAGCGGGGAGGCGCCGAGCCGCTTCAGGACGCCGTAACGGCGCTCGAAGCCGGTGGCGATGGCCTGGCCGGTGAAGGCGGTGGACATCACGGCCAGCGCCAGGATGCCGGGCGTCAGGAAGTCGACCGGGTCACCGGAACCGGTGTCCACGATGTCGACGGAGCCGAAGAGCACCAGCAGCAGGGCCGGGATGATCACCGTCAGCAGCAGCTGCTCGCCGTTGCGCAGCAGCATCCGGGTCTCCAGCGCGGTCTGCGCGGCGATCATCCGGGACAGCGGGGCGGCGCCCGGGCGGGGGGCGTACGTACCGGCGCTCATGCGCGCAGCTCCTTGCCGGTGAGTTCCAGGAAGACGTCCTCCAGGGTGTGCCGCTCGACGGCGATGCCGTCCGGCATGACCCCGTGCTGGGCGCACCAGGAGGTGACGGTGGCGAGCAGCTGCGGGTCGATGGTCCCGGAGATGCGGTACGAGCCTGGGACCGGCTCGGCGGCGCCGGAGCCGTCCGGCAGTGCCTTGATCAGCGAGCCGAGGTCGAGCCCGGGACGCCCGGAGAAGCGCAGGGTGTTCTCGGCGCCGCCCCGGCACAGCTCCTCGGGGCTGCCCTGGGCGACGACACGCCCGGCGTCGACGATGGCGACGTCGTCGGCGAGCTCCTCGGCCTCGTCCATGAAGTGGGTGGTGAGCACGGCGGACACGCCGTCGGTACGCAGTTCGCGCACGAGGTCCCAGGTGGCGCGGCGGGCCTGCGGGTCGAGCCCGGCGGTCGGCTCGTCGAGGAAGACCAGCTCGGGGCGGCCGACGACGGCCATGGCGAGCGCGAGGCGCTGCTGCTGGCCGCCGGAGAGACGCCGGTAGGTGGTCCGGCCGCAGCTCCCGAGGCCGAGGCGTTCTACGAGGGCGTCGACGTCCAGCGGGTGCGCGTGAAGCTTCGCCATGTGGCGGAGCATCTCCTCGGCGCGGGCGCCGGAGTAGACGCCGCCGGACTGGAGCATGACACCGATCCTCGGGCGCAGCCGGGCCGCGTCGGCGACCGGGTCGAGGCCGAGGACGCGGACGGTGCCGGCGTCGGGGCGGCGGTAGCCCTCGCAGGTCTCGATCGTGGTGGTCTTGCCGGCGCCGTTGGGACCCAGGACCGCGGTCACCGTGCCCGCCGCGACGCTCAGATCGAGTCCGTCGACGGCTGTCTTGGCGCCGTACCGCTTCACCAGGCCTTCGACCCGTACGACAGGCTCGTTGCTCATGGCCGGTAAGTCTAAGTCCGCAGGCTTGCGACAGAGCGGGCGGGGCGGGGCGAAAACCCTTGCGGGAGCGCGGTCCGCACCCCCAGATTAGGTAACCCTAAGTGACGAACCACACCGTTGATCGTTCCGGACCGTGGTTGTCATGCCGCTCCGAATTACGCAACAATGGCGTTGTGAAATACGTTGGCGAGGCTCCGCAGGAGGAACTCGCGACCGGTGAGCGTCCGACGCGCAACCGGATCGCGCGCTCCATCCTCGACCACGGCCCGTCCACCGCCGCCGACCTCGCGAAGCGGCTCGGACTCACCCAGGCCGCCGTCCGGCGCCACCTGGACGCCCTCGCCTGCGACGGCGTCGTGGAAGCCCGCGAGCAGCGGGTCTACGGCACCCGCACCCGCGGGCGGCCCGCCAAGGTGTTCGCGCTGACGGACAGCGGCCGGGACGCCTTCGACCAGTCGTACGACAAGCTCGCGGCCGAGGCGCTGCGCTGGATCGCCGAGACCGCGGGCGACGAGGCGGTCGTCGCGTTCGCCCGCTCCCGGATGGCGGCCCAGGCGGACAAGTACCGCGCGGCGGTCGAGGCCGCCGCCCCCGAAGACCGGACAGCGGCCCTGGCCAGGGCCTTGTCGGCGGACGGGTACGCTGCTACGGCGCGCAGCGCGCCGGGCCCCCAGCAGGCCGAGCAGCTCTGCCAGCACCACTGCCCGGTCGCACACGTCGCCGAGCAGTTCCCGCAGCTGTGCGAGGCGGAGACGGAATTCTTCTCCGCGCTGCTCGGGACCCACGTACAGCGTCTGGCCACCCTCGCCCACGGCGACGGCGTGTGCACGACGTACGTACCCAAGGGCGGTCCGGGCGGCGGTACCACCGACGCCGGCGCGCCCCCACAGACCACCACCTCAGTATCAGCAAGCACTGCCGGGAGGAACCCCGCATGACGCTCCCTACGGAGACTGCCCACCCCGAACTCGAGGGCCTGGGTACGTACGAATTCGGCTGGGCCGACTCCGACGCGGCAGGCGCGGCGGCCAAGCGCGGCCTCTCGGAAGAGGTCGTCCGGGACATCTCGGCGAAGAAGAACGAGCCCGAGTGGATGCTCAAGCTCCGCCTCAAGGGCCTCAAGCTCTTCGGCAAGAAGCCCATGCCGAACTGGGGCTCGGACCTGTCGGGCATCGACTTCGACAACATCAAGTACTTCGTGCGGTCCACCGAGAAGCAGGCGGAGTCCTGGGAGGACCTGCCCGAGGACATCAAGAACACGTACGACAAGCTCGGCATCCCGGAGGCGGAGAAGCAGCGCCTGGTCGCCGGTGTCGCCGCGCAGTACGAGTCCGAGGTCGTCTACCACCAGATCAACGAGGAGCTGGAGGCGCAGGGTGTCATCTTCATGGACACCGACACCGCGCTGAAGGAGCACCCGGAGCTCTTCAAGGAGTACTTCGGCACCATCATCCCGGTCGGTGACAACAAGTTCGCCTCGCTGAACTCGGCCGTGTGGTCCGGTGGCTCGTTCATCTACGTGCCCAAGGGCGTCCACGTCACCATCCCGCTCCAGGCCTACTTCCGTATCAACACGGAGAACATGGGCCAGTTCGAGCGGACGCTGATCATCGTCGACGAGGACGCCTACGTCCACTACGTCGAAGGCTGCACCGCGCCGATCTACTCCTCGGACTCGCTGCACAGCGCCGTGGTCGAGATCATCGTGAAGAAGGGCGGCCGCTGCCGCTACACGACCATCCAGAACTGGTCGAACAACGTCTACAACCTGGTCACCAAGCGCGCCGTGGCGTACGAGGGCGCGACCATGGAGTGGGTCGACGGCAACATCGGCTCCAAGGTCACCATGAAGTACCCGGCCGTCTACCTCATGGGCGAGCACGCCAAGGGCGAGACGCTCTCCATCGCCTTCGCGGGCGAGGGCCAGCACCAGGACGCCGGCGCCAAGATGGTCCACATGGCCCCGAACACCTCGTCCAACATCGTCTCCAAGTCGGTGGCGCGAGGCGGCGGCCGTACCTCCTACCGCGGCCTCATCGAGATCGGCGAGGGCGCGCCGGGCGCGAAGTCCAACGTGCTCTGCGACGCGCTGCTCGTCGACACGATCTCCCGCTCCGACACCTACCCGTACGTCGACGTCCGCGAGGACGACGTGTCGATGGGCCACGAGGCGACCGTCTCCAAGGTCTCCGAGGACCAGCTCTTCTACCTGATGAGCCGAGGCCTCACCGAGTTCGAGGCCATGGCGATGATCGTGCGCGGCTTCGTCGAGCCGATCGCCAAGGAGCTCCCGATGGAGTACGCCCTGGAGCTGAACCGGCTGATCGAGCTGCAGATGGAGGGCTCGGTCGGCTAGTACGGCCCCTGCCGTCCGCCCCGACCGAACCCCCAGTTCCAGACTTAAGAAAGCGAGCACTACGACAGCCATGGCTGAGGCTCAGAATTCCCCGGTGGGCTCCACCACCGCCGGTTCCATCGCGGTTGCCGCCGAGTCGACCGTCGCGACGCGCATGAGCGCACCGCCCTCCTTCGACGTGGCGGACTTCCCGGTTCCGCACGGCCGCGAGGAGGAGTGGCGCTTCACGCCGCTGGAGCGCCTGCGCGGGCTGCACGACGGCACCGCGGTGGCGGACGGCGGCGGCGTGAAGGTCGCCGTGGAGGCCCCCGAGGGCGTCACGGTGGAGACCGTGGGCCGCGACGACGCCCGGCTCGGCCGGGCCGGTGTCCCGGTGGACCGGGTCGCCGCCCAGGCGTACTCCGCGTTCACGCAGGCGTCGGTCGTCACGGTCGCCAAGGAGGCCGTGCTCACCGAGCCGGTCCGCGTCGCGGTGCACGGCGAGGGCGGAACCGCCTACGGCCACCTGCTCGTCGAGGTCGGCGCCTTCGCCGAGGCGGTCGTGGTCATCGACCACACCGGTGACGCGGTGCTCGCCGCCAACGTCGACTACGTCCTCGGCGACGGCGCGAAGCTCACCGTCGTCTCCGTCCAGGACTGGGACGACACGGCGGTCCACGTCGGCCAGCACAACGCGCTGATCGGCCGCGACGCCTCGTTCAAGTCCGTCGTCGTCACCTTCGGCGGCGACCTGGTCCGGCTGCACCCCCGGGTCGCGTACGCCGGCACCGGCGGCGAGGCCGAGCTGTTCGGCCTGTACTTCACGGACAAGGGCCAGCACCAGGAGCACCGCCTCCTGGTCGACCACAACACCCCGCACTGCAAGTCCAACGCGGTGTACAAGGGCGCCCTCCAGGGCGACGGGGCCCACGCCGTCTGGATCGGGGACGTCCTCATCCAGGCGAAGGCCGAGGGCACCGACACCTACGAGATGAACCGCAACCTGGTTCTGACCGACGGTGCCCGCGTCGACTCGGTCCCGAACCTGGAGATCGAGACCGGCGAGATCGTCGGCGCCGGCCACGCCTCGGCCACCGGCCGCTTCGACGACGAGCAGCTGTTCTACCTCCAGTCCCGCGGTATCCCGGCCGAGGAGGCCCGCCGACTCGTCGTGCGCGGCTTCTTCGCCGAGCTGGTCCAGCAGATCGGCCTGCCGGACGTCGAGGAGCGCCTGCTCGACAAGATCGAGGCAGAGCTGAAGGCGTCCGTCTGATGGCGTTCGTCAAGGTGTGCGCGCTGAGTGAGCTGGAGGACGACACCCCCAAGCGGGTGGAGCTCGACGGCACTCCGGTCTCGGTCGTCCGTACCGAGGGCGAGGTGTTCGCCATCAACGACATCTGCTCGCACGCCAATGTGTCGCTGTCGGAGGGCGAGGTGGAGGACTGCATGATCGAGTGCTGGCTTCACGGCTCGTCCTTCGACCTGCGTACCGGCAAGCCGTCCGGCCTTCCCGCGACGCGCCCCGTCCCCGTTTACCCCGTAAAGATCGAAGGGGACGATGTGCTCGTCTCCGTCACCCAGGAGTCCTGAGTCACCCATGGCAACGCTTGAAATCCGCGACCTGCACGTCACCGTCGAGGCCGACAACGCCACGAAGGAGATCCTCAAGGGCGTCGACCTGACCGTGAAGCAGGGCGAGACCCACGCCATCATGGGCCCCAACGGGTCCGGCAAGTCCACCCTGGCGTACTCGCTCGCCGGTCACCCCAAGTACACGATCACGAGCGGCACCGTCACCCTCGACGGCGAGGACGTCCTGGAGATGTCCGTCGACGAGCGCGCCCGCGCCGGCCTGTTCCTCGCCATGCAGTACCCGGTCGAGATCCCCGGTGTCTCGGTCTCCAACTTCCTGCGCACCTCCGCCACCGCCGTCCGCGGCGAGGCCCCCAAGCTGCGTACGTGGGTCAAGGAGGTCAAGGAGACGATGGCCGGGCTCCAGATGGACCCGGCGTTCGCCGAGCGCAACGTCAACGAGGGCTTCTCCGGCGGTGAGAAGAAGCGCCACGAGATCCTCCAGCTGGAGCTCCTCAAGCCGAAGGTCGCCATCCTCGACGAGACCGACTCCGGCCTCGACGTCGACGCCCTGCGCGTCGTCTCCGAGGGTGTCAACCGGGTCCGCGAGACCGGCGAGGTCGGCACCCTGCTGATCACCCACTACACGCGGATCCTCCGCTACATCAAGCCCGACTTCGTGCACGTCTTCGCCAACGGCCGCATCGCCGAGTCCGGTGGCGCGGAGCTGGCCGACAAGCTGGAGAACGAGGGCTACGAGGCGTACGTGAAGGGTGGCGCTTCCGCGTGACTGACGCCCGCCAGGGGCTGACCGGCCTCCTCGACACCGAGGCGATCCGCAAGGACTTCCCCATCCTGGGCCGCACGGTCCACGACGGCAAGAAGATCGTGTACCTGGACAGCGCGGCGACCTCGCAGAAGCCGCGCCAGGTCCTCGACGCCCTCAGCGAGTACTACGAGCGGCACAACGCCAACGTCCACCGCGGTGTGTACACCATCGCCGAGGAGGCCACCGCGCTGTACGAAGGCGCCCGCGACAAGGTCGCCGCCTTCATCAACGCGCCGAGCCGCAACGAGGTCATCTTCACGAAGAACGCCTCGGAGTCGCTCAACCTCGTCGCGAACATGCTCGGCTGGGCCGACGAGCCCTACCGGGTCGACCGCGACACCGAGATCGTCACCACCGAGATGGAGCACCACTCCAACATCGTCCCGTGGCAGCTGCTCGCGCAGCGCACCGGCGCGAAGCTGAAGTGGTTCGGCATCACGGACGACGGCCGGCTCGACCTGTCCAACATCGACGAGATCATCACCGAGAAGACGAAGATCGTCTCCTTCACGCTGGTCTCGAACATCCTGGGCACGATCAACCCGGTCGAGCAGATCATCCGGCGTGCCCAGCAGGTCGGCGCGCTGGTCTGCATCGATGCCTCGCAGGCCGCCCCGCACATGGTGCTGGACGTGCAGGCGCTGCAGGCCGACTTCGTGGCCTTCACCGGCCACAAGATGGTCGGCCCGACCGGCATCGGCGTCCTGTGGGGACGACAGGAGCTCCTGGAGGACCTGCCGCCGTTCCTCGGCGGCGGCGAGATGATCGAGACCGTGTCGATGCACTCGTCCACGTACGCCCCGGCGCCGCACAAGTTCGAGGCCGGTACGCCCCCGATCGCACAGGCCGTCGGCCTCGGCGCGGCCGTGGACTACCTCTCGGCCATCGGCATGGAGAAGATCCACCGCCACGAGCAGGCGATCACCGAGTACGCGGTGGCCCGGCTCCTGGAGGTGCCGGACCTGCGGATCATCGGCCCGACCACGGCCGAGAACCGCGGCGCCACGATCTCCTTCACGCTCGGCGACATCCACCCGCACGACGTGGGCCAGGTGCTCGACGAAGAGGGCATCGCGGTCCGGGTCGGCCACCACTGCGCGCGGCCGGTCTGCCTGCGGTACGGAATTCCCGCGACCACGCGGGCGTCGTTCTATCTGTACTCCACGCCGGCCGAGGTCGACGCCCTGGTGGACGGACTGGAGCACGTACGGAACTTTTTCGGTTGATGGGCGAAGTGGCTGAGGGCTGACGGGTGAAACTGGATTCGATGTACCAGGAAGTCATCCTGGATCACTACAAGCACCCCCACGGGCGCGGCCTGCGGGACGGCGACGCCGAGGTGCACCACGTCAATCCGACGTGCGGCGACGAGATCACGCTCCGCGTGCGGTACGAGGGTGAGACCCTCGCCGACGTCAGCTACGAGGGGCAGGGCTGCTCGATCAGCCAGGCCAGCGCCTCGGTGCTGAACGAACTGCTGGTCGGCAAGGAGCTGGACCAGGCGCGGAAGATCCAGGACGCGTTCCTGGCTCTGATGCAGTCCAAGGGCCAGCTGGAGCCCGACGACGCGATGGAGGAGGTGCTGGAGGACGCGGTCGCGTTCGCCGGTGTCTCCAAGTACCCGGCCCGCGTCAAGTGCGCGCTGCTGAGCTGGATGGCGTGGAAGGACGCGACGGCGAAAGCGCTGTCCGAAGGGAAGACCTCATGAGCGAGAACGAGACTGTGGCACTGAAGCCGGCCTCCGAGGAGGAGGTCCGCGAGGCGCTGTACGACGTCGTCGACCCGGAACTGGGCATCGACGTCGTCAACCTGGGCCTGATCTACGGCATCCACATCGACGACGCCAACATCGCCACCCTCGACATGACGCTGACGTCCGCGGCCTGCCCGCTGACCGACGTCATCGAGGACCAGGCGAAGTCCGCGACCGACGGCATCGTCAGCGAACTGCGGATCAACTGGGTCTGGATGCCGCCGTGGGGCCCGGACAAGATCACGGACGACGGACGCGAGCAGCTGCGCGCGCTCGGCTTCAACGTCTGAGCGGTCCCGCTCCGTCGAGGACGGCCCCCGGTTCCACCACGAGTGGAACCGGGGGCCGTCCTCGTGTTGTTCGTCCGCCGTACCGCCGGCGTGTGTCTCTCGTTGTCCCCGGAGCCGGAACCTTCTCCACGACACCACGCCGACGAGAGGTACGCAGTGACGCACCGGATTTCGCTCCAGCACCACCGGACCCCCCGCAACCGCAAGGCCGCAGCGGCGACCGCGGCCGCCGGTATGCTCGCGCTCGGCGCCCTGGGGATCACCGCTCCCGCGCACGCCGCGTCCTACGGGACGCCGACGATCGCCTTCTCCGCTTCGTACCTCTCCGGCGCGGTGGGCGCGACCGGCGACGCCGACAACACGGTCACCGTGACCGTCGCGCAGAGCGGCGCCGACGCCTCGGCCCTCACCGTCGCGGCCTCCGCCAGCTCCAAGACCGCGGTCGCCGCGACCACCGACGTCACCGTGACCGGCACCGGAACGACCCGCCGCATCTCCGTCGCCGCCCACGCCCGCGGCTACACCGACCTCACCATCAAGGTCACCGGCCTCGGCGGCAAGACGGCCACGAAGAAGCTGTACTTCGCGGCCTCGGCCGCCGTGCAGAACGCCGCCGACACCCGCTACCTCACCGGCTCCTCGGACGCCTCGGCCGCCGTCGACGTCGGCGACGGCTACGCCGTCGTCGCGGACGACGAGTCGAACGTGCTGCGCCTCTACAACCTCGCGGTGTCCGGCGCGCCCGTGAAGACCTGGGACGTCGCGTCCAAGCTCGGGGTGTCGAAGGAGATCGACATCGAGGGCGCCGCCCGGGTCGGCAACACCATCTACTGGACCGGCTCGCTCGGCAACAACAAGGACGGCGAGTACAAGGCCGACCGCAACACCGTCTTCACCACCACGGTCTCCGGCTCCGGCGCCTCCACCGCGCTCACCGTCGGCACCTCGTACAAGAAGCTCCGGGACGACCTCGTCGCCTGGGACGGGACGAACGGCGACCGGTACGGCTTCGCGGCCGGTACCGAGGACGGCGAAGTGCCCAAGCAGATCGACGGGTTCAACGTGGAGGGCCTGGAGTTCGCGCCCGGCTCCACCACCACCGCGTACGTCGGCTTCCGCGCGCCCCTCGTCCCGCCGAAGTCGGGTGGCAAGGGCCTGATCGTGCCGGTGACCAACTTCGACAAGGTCGTCGGCAGCGGCGCCAAGGCGGTCTTCGGCACCCCGATCGAGCTGGACCTCGGCGGCCTCGCGATCCGCGACATCCGCAAGAACGCCTCCAACCAGTACCTCATCGTCGCCGGCTCCTGGGAGGCGGACGACAACTCCGACCCGTACGCCCTCTACAGCTGGGACGGCGTCGCCGGCCACGCCCCGGTCAAGCGCACCGACCTGCCCACCACCGACCCGGGCGGCTGGGAGGCCATCGTCTCGGTGCCGGACCTGACGGTCGCGGGCACCCGCGCACAGCTCATCACCGACGCCGGTGCGGCCGACCTCTACGGGGACGGCACGGAGGCGAAGGACCTGGACCACGCCGAGTTCAAGAAGTCCCGGGCGACCTGGTTCACGGTCGGCTGACCGACCCCGGGCGCAGGCGCGGCGGAGCCCGCTGACCGGCCTCCGGATGAACGGCCCCCGGACGCAGGGACCTCGGCGGGTAGGGGGCCGTTCATCCGGGGATCATCAGCCCGCCCGGTTGTCCGCACGCCGGGCGGGCATCCTTACGCCCGGTGTGCCGCAGGGGCACCCGCGAGGACGAGGGCGGGCGAATGACACCGATCAGTCGTAGGGGCTTCGTGGGACTGGGCGCCTCCGTGGCGGCCGGGCTGACGCTGGGCGCCAGAACGCGCCCGGCCGAGGCCGCCGACGCGGCCGGCACCACCGCGACCGGCACCATCGAGGACGTGCGCCACGTGGTGATCCTGATGCAGGAGAACCGCAGTTTCGACCACTACTTCGGGCGGTTGAAGGGCGTCCGCGGCTTCGACGACCGCAGCACGCTCACCCTGGCAGGCAACCGCCCGGTCTTCGACCAGCCCAACGGCACGGGCCGCCAGTTCCCGTGGAAGCTGAGCGCGACGCCGGCCGCGGGCGGCCAGGACGGCGAGACCCTCGCCCAGTGCAACGGCGACCTGCCGCACTCCTGGTCCTCCCAGCACTCCGCGTGGAACAAGGGCCGCCTGGACAACTGGGTGGCGGGCGTCGGCAGTGTCCGCTCGCTCGGCTACCTCGACCGCTCGGACCTCCCCTTCCACTACGCGCTCGCCGACGCCTACACGGTCTGCGACGCCTACTTCTGCTCCACCCTCAGCGCCACCGGCCCGAACCGCACCTACCTGTGGAGCGGCAAGGTCGACGCCGCCAGTTACGACGGCGGCGACGAAACGGGCCTGACGTGGCAGAACTACGCCCAGGCACTCCAGGCGGCCGGAGTGAGCTGGAAGGTCTACCAGAACGCCCAGGACAACTACGGGGACAACGGTTGCGCCTACTTCAAGGCGTTCGCCGGCGCCAAGGCCGGTGACCCGCTGTACGACCGGGGCATGTCCTCCGTCCCGAAGGTGACGGGCTCCACCCCGGACGACATCGCCGCCGCCATCAAGGCGGACGTCCTCGCCGGAACCCTGCCGCAGGTCTCCTGGGTCGTCCCGAACCAGGCGTTCTCCGAACACCCCTACGCCCCGCCCGGCGACGGCGCCCACTTCGTCGACCTCGTCTACCGGGCCCTCGCGGCGGACGAGGACGTCTTCGACTCCACCGTCCTGTTCCTCAACTACGACGAGAACGACGGCTTCTTCGACCACGTGCCGCCGCCCGCCCCGCCCGCGGGGACTCCCGGCGAGTTCCTGAACGGCGTGCCCTACGGCTTCGGCTTCCGCGTCCCGATGACCGTCGTCTCTCCCTGGACCCGCGGCGGCTGGGTCTCCTCGGAGGTCTTCGAGCACACCTCGGTGCTGCGCTTCCTGGAGACCTGGACGACCGCGCTCGGCACGCCCGCGGCGTGCCCCAACATCAGCGAGTGGCGGCGCAAGGTGAGCGGGGACCTGACCGGCGTCTTCGACTTCGCGCACCCGGTCAAGGGCGCGGTGGTGCTGCCCGCGACCGGCGTGATCGGGCTCTCGACGTGCGGCCCGCTGCCCAACCCCGTACCGACGGACAACGCCCTGCCCGCGCAGGAGCCCGGCACCCGGCCTTCCCGGGCCCTGCCCTACCAGCCCAACGGGTACCTGGACCGACTGGAGTTCGGCGCTTCCGGAAAGATCCTCGCCTGGTTCACCATGGCCAACCAGGGCACACCGGCGACCCGGGCGGCCCACTTCTCCATCCACCCCAACGCCTACCGCGACACCACCCCCTGGCAGTACACGGTGGACGCCCAAGGCACCGCCTCGGACTTCTTCAACATCGGCTCCGGATACGGCAGCGGCGTGTACGACCTCACCATGACCGGCCCCAACCGCTTCCTGCGCCGCTTCCGGGGCGACGCCACCAAGGCGGGCAAGACGGCGGAGGTGCACACCCGGTACGCCACGGAGACCGGCACGGGCAAGCTCGCGATCTGGTTCGCGATGGTCAACTCGGGCTCCACCGCCGTGAAGTTCACCATCACGTCCACCCACTACCGCGGCGACGGGCCGTGGACGTACACCGTGGCCGCCGGTTCCACCGCGGAGGACTTCTTCAACGCGGTCGCCCTCACGAAGGGCTGGTACGACTTCACCGTCACGGTCGACTCCGACACTTCCTGGTCGCGCAGGTTCACCGGACGTCTGGAGACCGGCCAGGCGGGGGTCAGCGGCTGACGCCGGCCGGCCCCGCCGGAGCGGCGCCGTCGTCCGGTGGCGGCCGGCGCGTTCTGGCAGAGTGGCGGCCATGGCCTCTTCTTGGTACACGCTGGTCGTGGACGCCCACGACATGTCGTCGCTCGCCCGTTTCTGGTGCCAGGTGCTGGACTGGAAGGTCGTCTACGAGGACGCGGACGAGGTGACGATCGGGGCGAACGCGGAAGCGCTCCCCGGGCTTTGCTTCGTCTCCGTACCCGAACGCAAGACGGTCAAGAACCGACTGCACATCGACCTCAGCCCCGACGACCAGGCCGCGGAGGTCGAGCGGATTCTCGCGCTCGGCGCCACCCGGGTGGACGTCGGACAGGGCGGCGACGTCACGTGGGTGGTGCTGGCGGACCCGGAGGGCAACGAGTTCTGCGTGCTGCGGCCGAAGAGGACACTGCTCGACTGACGGGCTTCCTCAGGCCGTGTAGTGGCCGTCCACCCGGATCGACCGGATGCCGCTGATGTGCCGCCCTCCGCAGCGGTCCTGCGGCAGGACCAGCTGCGGGCCGGTGCGGTGGAGGGGTACGCCGTCGATGCTCACCGCGAGCAGCACCGGCGCGCAGGCGAAGTCCGGGTCGATCTCGGCCCAGGTCAGCAGGGTGCGGTGGCCGTCCGCGCCCGTCACGGCGATCAGGAAGCGCAGCCGGTCCTTCCGGCGCACCGGGTCGAAACCCGGGCACGCGTCGTGCAGCACGTCGTGGAGGAGCGGGCCCTCGAAGCCGTGATGCCGCAGGCCGCTGGTCGCGCACTCGAAGCTGACCGCGGCGCGGTGCTGCGGCCAAGCGAGCAGGTCGGGCACGGTCAGCCGGGCCGGCCGGGCGAGATCACCGGTCAGCGCGAACTCCGCCGGACGGGTGGGCTGTTCGGTCAGGGGCTGACTCACGGGCTACCACCTCCCTGACGACGGTACCCGGGAGGCGGTGCCGGGTAAACGCGGATACCCGCCGTATCGGGGATTTTGCCCGGCTGATGCGGTGTGGTGAGACGGATTCACCTGGCATCTGCGGTTGAGGGACTTGGCGGTCCGGTCCCTCTGCCCGCCGGGCGGGAGGCGCCCGGCGGGCAGAGGGTCAGGGTGCGGCGTCCCCTTCCTGGCCGGGACCGGCCTCGGCCTGCGGACCCGGCGGCGGACCGGCCTGCGGGCCCGGCTGCGGACCGGGGTAGCCGTACGGGGGAGGCGGGGGCTGGTTGCCGTAGGGCGGTGGCGGCTGGTGGCCGTACGGCGGTGGCCCGTAGGCGGGGGGCATCGGCAGGCCCGCCGCGTCGGCCAGGTCCTGGGCCAGGTTCTCCGTACGGATGCGGCGGTCGACGTAGAGCATCCCCACCAGCAGGGGCGGGAAGGTGCCCACGAAGATCTGGCCGATCAGCTGACCGGCCACCATGATCGCGGCGGCGCTGCCCACCGCGACCAGGACGGTGGTGAGGTTCGGGTCGTCGCCGATGTCCTGGGTGGTCACCGCGGAGGAGAACGTGCCGGCGATGGAGAACGGCATCTGGATGAAGTACGAGGCCACACCGGCCATCGCGTAGCCCAGCAGCGATATGCCGAATATCCGCCACCAACTGCCGCGCACGAGCGTGGACGAGCGGCGCATCGCTGCGACCGGTCCCTGCCCCTCCAGCACCACCGCCGTCGGCGCCAGCGAGAACTTCACCCAGAGCCAGATCGAGAGAGGTCCGGCCGGGAGCAGCAGCAGGAGGGCGAGCCCCAGCCACACGGCGGCGTCGTCCGGGTTCCCGTCGGACAGGGTGATCCCGACCAGGGACGCTTCGACGACCATCACCAGGGTGACGGGAATCAGACCGATCAGACCGGTCAGCAGCATCGTGCCCAGCATGGCCCGCAGCCTGGTCCAAGCGATCTGCCGGACCGAGCGGAAGGTGACCGGGCGGCCCAGCACGGCGCCCTGGAGCACCGTGGGCACCGCCGCCTGCACCAGGGCGACGGCCACGAAGGCCACGACCGCCCCGATCAGCGCCACGATCCCGAGGGCCACCAGGATCGGGGTGATGTCGTCCCACGGGACGTCCGGGCCGTCGGAGGACGCCCTGATGCCGTCGACGTGGTCGTGGACGGCGGAGAACGCGATGAGCAGCGCTGCCGCGAACATGACAGCCGCCGTCGCGTAGACCGTCGCGGCGAAGCCGAACAGGGGTTTCCAGTAGCGGCCCATCGTGGCGAAGGTGCCGTTGAGAATGTCGGAAAGTCGCAGGGGCGCCAGCGGTATCGCTCCGGGCTCCGGTGGTGGCGGCGGTCGCCAGCCGCCCCACCCCTGATGAGCTCCCCCGCCGTACGGCGCGCCCCCCGGCGCTCCGCCGCCCCACCCCGCGTCCTGCGTCACTGTCTCTCCATTGAGTTGTTCGGATTGTTCGACCGGTAGGGTCGATGCGGCACACCGTAGCGCCCGGACCTGCTGACGGTCTGCGCGCGGGGGCGTAAAGACGTGACGCGACCAGCCGGTTCCTGAGACCGGTTCGCCCGTGCGGGACCCGGACGGTTAGGTTTTGGTCATGACCGACACGACTTCCCAGGGCTCGTCCCGTACCACCGGCGCCGTCGCCGCCGGCCTCGCCACCATCGACGGGAACGGCACCGTCCTCGACACGTGGTTCCCCGCCCCCGAGCTCACCGCCGAGCCCGGCCCGGCCGGCACCCGGCGGCTCACCGCCGACGAAGCCGTGAACCTCCTCGGTGAGGGCGCCGCCAAGGCCGTCCGCGTGGACGCCCGCCGCGGAGTCGAGGTCGTCGCCGTCGCCACGGTCATCGCCTCGCTGGACGACAAGCCGCTGGACGCGCACGACGCCTACCTGCGTCTGCACCTGCTCTCGCACCGGCTCGTCCAGCCGCACGGCCAGAACCTGGACGGCGTCTTCGGCCTCCTCGCCAACGTCGCCTGGACCTCGCTCGGCCCGGTCGCCGTGGACGACCTGGAGAAGGTCCGGCTGAACGCCCGCGCCGAGGGCCTGCACCTCCAGGTCACCTCGGTCGACAAGTTCCCGAGGATGACGGACTACGTCGCGCCCAAGGGTGTCCGTATCGCCGACGCCGACCGGGTTCGCCTCGGCGCGCACCTGGCGTCCGGCACGACCGTCATGCACGAGGGTTTCGTCAACTTCAACGCCGGCACGCTCGGTACGTCGATGGTCGAGGGCCGCATCTCCGCGGGCGTCGTCGTCGGCGACGGCTCGGACATCGGCGGCGGCGCCTCCACCATGGGCACCCTCTCCGGCGGCGGGAAGGAGCGCATCGTGATCGGCGAGCGCTGCCTCATCGGCGCGGAGGCGGGCATCGGCATCGCGCTCGGCGACGAGTGCGTGGTCGAAGCGGGGCTGTACGTCACCGCCGGCACCCGGGTCACCATGCCGGACGGCCAGGTGGTCAAGGCCCGCGACCTCTCGGGCGCCTCGAACATCCTCTTCCGCCGCAACTCCGTCACGGGCGCCGTCGAGGCCCGCCCGAACAACGCGGTCTGGGGCGGCCTGAACGACATCCTGCACGCGCACAACTGAGCGTACGGACAACGGCCCCCCGCACCCCGGGGGGTCGTTGTCCGTGTCCGGGACGAGGCGGCCCGGGCCGACGTGTACGGGCCGACGCGACAAGGGGGCGCGGAGCGCGGAGAGTGGAGGGGGAACCTGCCCGACCGCTCGAAAGGGGAACCACCGTGCGGGCGCTCACCTATCACGGCAAGCGGGACGTCAGGGTAGAAACGGTTCCCGATCCTCCGATCGAGAAGCCGGACGACGTGATCGTGCGCGTCACCTCGACGGGCATCTGCGGCTCCGACCTCCATCTCTACGAGGTCCTCGGCCCCTACATCGACCCGGGCGACATCCTCGGCCACGAACCGATGGGGATCGTGGAGGAGACCGGCCCCGAGGTCACCTCGGTGGCGAAGGGCGACCGGGTCGTCATCCCCTTCAACATCTGCTGCGGCCACTGCTTCATGTGCCGACAGGGTCTGCACTCCCAGTGCGAGACCACCCAGGTGCGCTCCCGCGGCATGGGTGCCGCACTCTTCGGCTACACCAAGCTGTACGGCCAAGTCCCGGGCGGACAGGCGCAGTTCCTGCGTGTCCCGTTCGGGAACAGCCTGCCGATCAAGATACCGGCCGGGCCGCCGGACGACCGGTTCGTCTACCTCTCCGACGTGCTGCCCACCGCCTGGCAGGCGGTCGAGTACGCGGCGATCCCGCCCGGCGGCACGGTCACCGTCCTCGGCCTCGGCCCGATCGGCGCCATGGCGGCCCGCATCGCACGCCACCGGGGAGCCGGGCTCGTCGTCGGCGTGGACCTGGTGCCCGAACGCCTGGCCCGCGCGAGTACGTACGGCGCCACCTGCCTGGACCTGCGGCGGTACGACCACGGCCCCGGCGACGCGATCCGGGAACTCACCCAGGGGCGCGGCACGGACTCCGTCATCGACGCCGTCGGCATGGAGGCGCACGGCGCGCCCACGGCCAAGGCGGCCCACTGGGCGGTCGGGCTGCTGCCGGACTCCGTGGCCGAACGCCTCATGGAGACGGCGGGCATCGACCGGCTCTCCGCGGTCTACGCCGCCGTCGACGTGGTGCGCCGGGGCGGCACGATCTCGCTCTCCGGCGTCTACGGAGGCGCCGTCGACCCGCTGCCCCTGCTGAAGATGTTCGACAAGCAGATCCAGCTTCGGATGGGCCAGGCCAACGTGTGGCGCTGGGTCGACGACATCCTCCCGCTGCTCACCGACGCGGACCCGCTGGGCGTCGACGGCTTCGCCACCCACCACCTGCCGCTGGAACAGGGACCGCAGGCGTACGCCGCCTTCCAGCAGAAGGCGGACGGCATGATCAAGACGCTGCTGAACCCCTGACCGGGGCCCGGCGCGCGGCTGCCCTCACGAGCGCTGCTGCTGCCGCCACTCGATCAGGAGAATGGTCGCGTCGTCCGCCAGCTCGTCGTTCTGGTGCTCCAGGATCGAGTGGATGAGCTGGCGCAGTGCCTCGGGCGCCAGTTCGCCGACCGCGGTGGCCCGGATGATCGAGGTCGTGAAGCCGGCGAGGCCGAACTCCGATCCGCTTGCCAGCCGCGCCTCGGTCACCCCGTCCGTGTAGAGGATCACGCGGTCCCCGGGCTCCAGCGCCGTCTCCCGCACGGTGCGCGTGTGGTCGCCGAGCGTTCCGGGCGTTCCCATGGGGGGCTCGCCCGGGTATTCGAGGGCGCTCTCCAGGACTTGGTCGTCACGGATGAGCAGCGGCGGCGGGTGCCCGCAGTTGACCCAGCTCAGGATGCCGCCGGCCAGGTCGAGCCGCATGACGATCCCGGTGCAGAACTGCTCCGGGAGCCACTCCGCGAGCGCCTCGTCGACGGTCTTCGTCATCTCGCCCAGCCCGGAACCCCGGCGCCGGGCGCTGCGGAGGCCGGCCATCGCGATCGCGGTGGTCAGCCCGGACGCGAGGTTGTGGCCCATCGAGTCGAGGATCACGGCGTGCAGTGTCGTCTCGGTCAACGCGTGGTCGAAGGCGTCCCCGCCCAGTTCGTAAGCGGGTTCGAGGACCGCGGTGGAGACGGCCCGGTCGTCGGCGACCGTGCGGGGCGGCAGCAGGGCCCGCAGCATCTCCGCCGGCAGGGTCATCGTCCCGGTGCGGGCCTGTTGCACCAGCCGGTCGCTGAACGCGCGCTTGGAGGTGATGGCCATCGCGAGGACGGAGGCCAGCGACTCGCACCGCTCCAGCAGCGTTCCGTCGAGGGTCTCCAGATGGAAGCCGATCACGCCCAGACGCTCCTCGCCGTCGACCAGCGGGAGCCAGACGATCAGCGTGCGGTCATCGGTGTTCTGCACGCGCAGGGCCATCGCGCGGTAGGCCCAGCCGGCCAGGGACCCGTCCACCGGCAGCCGGTGTTCTCCGGACAACAGGGTCAGCTGGCGTTGTTGCAGGTCCACGAGGTAGACGTCGACGTGGCCGAGACCCAGGCGCGCGGCGTGCCGGTTGACGAGGACCGAGAGATTGGTCGGAGCCGTCTCGTGCACGGCCGCCAGGAAGCTGTGCAGCACGTGCTCGCTGTCGTTGTCCGAGGGGTCTCTCACGGGCGCGTCTCCCGGGGCTCTGGTCCGTTCCCGGGTCGGTTGGCGGGTCGGGGTGCGGTGCCGGAGGTCATGGCGGACTCCAGAGGCTGGGAGCACCGGCACGCCTCGTTCCGGTGGCACCGGACCGGTCCGCGCCGTCGTCCGTCCAGCCAAGCCGGGGCCGCCCGGCTACGCCACTTCGTGCCCGCCGTTCGGCGGAGACGGGACCCGGGCGGTGCGGAGACGGGTCCTGGGCGGTGCGGACATGGGTCCCGGGCGGTGCGGACATGGGGCTGCCCCGGTGCCGGAGCACCGGGGCAGCTGTCACGGAACGCGGGGTCAGCGGTAGGAGCTGACGTATCCGGCCGCCGGAGTGCCGACGCCCGTCACGTCGTCGTACCCCTTGACCGCCGTGAGCGAGGCGTCCTTGCCGAGGCTCCGTACCGACGTCAGCAGACCGTCCGTCGCGTCGAAGCTGTTGGCGAAGTCGACCCGGGCCACCGCGAGGTCGTGGCCCGCGCCCAGCGGGTGGTCGGTGACGTCGTGGTACGCCTTCGAGGAGTACCGGGCGTAGATCGCCGGGTTGGCGAAGCCGAGCGGCCGACCGTGCTGGGCCTGCTGGGCGAGGGCCTGGACACCCGCGATGACCGGGGCTGCCAGGGAGGTGCCGCCGATGCGGTACTCGTCGTAGCCGAGCGATCCGTCGGGCAGCGTCTGGGTCTGGCCGACCAGGAAGCCGGTGTTCGGGTCGGCGACCGCCGCGATGTCCGGGGCGGTGCGCATCCGGGTCCTGCCGTTCGCCTGCGCGAGCGAGTCGGGCACGATGCCGCGCTGGTAGGACGGCTGCTTCACGGTCGAGCTGGTGCCGCCGCCCGCCCCGGAGGTGTAGGCGCCGGGGAAGTCCGTCCAGCTCTTCCCGTCGTCGGCGAGGCTCGCCTTCAGCGTGCCCCAGCCGGTCTCCCACTGGTACGCGTCACCCTTGCCGACGGCCAGCGAGGTGCCGCCGACCGAGGTCACCCACGCCGAGTTGGACGGGGTGTCGACCTGCTTGGTGCCGGTGGACGCGACGTTGTCGCCCGCGTCGCCGGAGGAGAAGTAGAAGCCGATGCCCTCGACCGCTCCCAGCTTGAACACCTGGTCGTACGCGGCCGCGATGTCAGGGGTCTCGTTGGCCTCCACGTCGCCCCAGGAGTTGGAGACGATGTCGGCGAGCCGGTGGTCGACGACCTTGTTGAGCGAGTCCAGCAGGTCGGCGTCGTAGCAGGAGGCGCCGCCCACGTACACGATGTCCGCGGCCGGCGCGACGGCGTGCACGGCCTCGACGTCGAGGGTCTCCTCGCCGTACCAGCCGGACGCCCCGCACTCCTCGGTCGCCGTGTAGTCGGCCGGCAGCACCTGGCGGAGCTGGCCCTTCGCGTAGGGGGCGTCGCCGTTGCGCTTGGCGTACTCGGCGGCGTCCTTCGCGATGGTCGGCGAGGCGTACGCGTCGGTGATGGCGACGGTCACGCCCTTGCCGGTGAAGCTGCCCGCACCGTAGGCGGAGCGGAGCTGCTTGCCCGTGTAGCCCTTGATCGCGTACGGCACCTTGGAGCCGTAGGCGCTCGGCAGCGAGGAGGCGGTCTTCGAGCCGTAGTAGGAGGAGAAGGGGCCCGCGTTGCGGAACACCGCGTCCGGCGGCGGGAGCACCTCGTCCTGGCTCGACTTGTGCGGCGCGTTGTCCAGGCCGGACACCGCCAGCACGGCCTTGCCCAGACCGGCCGGCACGGAGGCCGTCGCGGACGGGGCGCGATAAGTGCGGCTGCCCTTGCGGTAGTTGTGCAGCTGGGTGGAGAACGTCTTCTCGGCCGCGGCGACATCGCCGGTAGCGGAGACGTAGTGCTGGTTCGCGCCCGTGACCGTCAGGCCGTTCGAGGTCAGCCACCGGCTGACCTCGTCGATCTGCTGCTGGGTCGCGCCGAACCTGGCCTGCGCCTCGTCGGCGCTCAAGTACTTCCCGTACGAGGAGGACTGCGGGTCGGAGACGGCGGTGGCGTAGGCGGCGAGCCCTGCCGCGTCCCGTCCGGCGAGGTGCACCCGGACGCTCACCTTGCCGCTGTCGGCCGTGGCGCCCTGGTCCGCCTGGGCGGTCGCCCAGGCCGGCTTGGTGCCCTGCAGCGCGTCGCGCCCGCCCGGGGCGGAGTCCGCGCTGGCGGACGGTATGCCGAGGGCGAGTGCGCCGGCGAGCAGTGGCAGTGTCGCTGCCATGCTCAGCCCGGCACGTTTTCCGGCGCGGCTGATTCTCATGTAACCCCCTGCGATATGGGTGTTTCGCGTGCGGAGCATGTGCTGGGTGATATGCACATGTAATCCGCCACTCTTGCGAGGATCTCTTCATGTAGGGGGCATGCATTTGCCAAGAAACCGTCAAGGGGTGTGATCGGGGCAGGAGTTACGGCCGGAAGCTGGTGGGAATGCGTGGCCTGCTCCGGATGCCCGCATCCGTCCGGTCACCCGGCGAGAAGGTCCCCGAGGGCCCTGCGCAGTTCCTCCGCCGCCTCGCGGCTCGCGGGGCGCAGTGGTTCGCGGATGGGGCCGAGGTCCAGCAGCGCCTTGGCGGTGACCGTACCGGGCAGCCCCGACGCCATCATCAGCTCCGTCAGCCGGGCGCCTCGGGCGTTGAGCCGGGCGGCCTCGCCGGTACGGCCCGCGTCGAACGCGTCGAGCGGTGCCCGCACCTGGCGGGGCGCGACATTGGCCACCGTGCTCACGTACCCCGCGCCGCCGACCGCGTACAGGGGCAGGTTGAGCTCCTCGCAGCCGGAGTAGTAGGCGAGCCCGGTGCGCGACAGCACCCTGGTCGTGCCGAGCATGTCGTAGGCGCAGTCCTTCACGGCCACGACGCGGGGGTGCTCCGCGAGCCTCAGCAGGGTCTCCGGCTCGATCCGGGTGCCCGTGCGGCCGGGGATGTCGTACAGCATCAGCGGCAGCCCGGTCGCCTCCGCGACGCGCAGGAAGTGTGCCCGGACGGCCTCCTGCGGGGGCCGGCTGTAGTACGGCGTCACCACCAGCAGCCCGTCCGCGCCCGCCTTCTCCGCCTCGCGCGCCAGCTCCACGGTGTGCCGGGTGTCCGCGCTGCCCACGCCCGCCAGGACCGGCACCCCGTCGCCCACCGCCTCCCGCACCGCCCGTACCAGCGCGGTCTTCTCGGCGTCCGTCGTGGTCGGGGACTCCCCGGTGGTGCCGTTGAGGACGAGGCCGTCGCAGCCGTCGCGCACCAGGGCGGTGGCGTGGGCGGCGGCGGCGGCCGGATCGAGCGCGCCGGAGGCGGTGAACGGGGTGACCATCGCGCAGAGAGCGCGGCCGAAGGGGCGGGGGCGAGGGGGATCGGTCGTCATACGAGGCAGTGTCGACGGGCCCACGCGGCCGGGTCCAGCAAGTTCTGCTTGCCCCGAGGATGTAGTGGAGCTGAACGGTGGCGGTCACGGCGGACACCGGGCGCGAACCGGGAGGCGCCGTGGGGCCGGCGGTGTCGCCGTACGCCCGCCGCGTGCCGGGAGAACCGTCCGGGGCCCCGTGGCGTCCCACATGATCCGGAAGGAACGGGGCGGAGCGCCAAGGGGATCGGATGCGCACACGTAACGATGGGCGGATACGGCGGGGGAGCGGGGCCGCGGCGCTGCTCGGGACAGGGGTACTGGTCCTGACCGGCTGCGCGGGAGCCTTCGTACCGGCGGGGGAGGGGGAACCCGCGGCGACGCCCACCGTCACCCGCGCGCCGGCGTCCGAGGGCGGGCCCGTCGCGGCCCGGACCCTGGACCCCTCGGCCTTCCCCTCCGGGGACGTCGCGCTGCCCGCACCCACGCCGACGCCGGCCCCGACCGGTGACTGCCCCGCCTCCGGCGCCCGCGTGGACATGGGGCCGGTGGAGACGGCGATGTTCGCGCGGGCCGTCGTGCTGACCCTCGTCAACTGCGGTACCGAGCCCTACCAGGTCGACGGCTACCCCTCGGTCCGGGTCCTGGACGAGAACGGTGACCGGCTGCCGGTACCGGTCAACGCGGGCCGCTCGATGTTCGGCCCCGACCTCGGCCCCGAGTCGGTGGCGCTGAAGCCCGGCGGGACGATGAAGTCCATCCTCGCCTGGGTCTCGACCAAGGAGGGCGGCGATCTGATCGAAAGCGACTCCCTGGAGCTCGCGGCGGCCCCGGATGCCGGATCGCTGAACTTCCCCTTGGTCGGCCACGACCTGCGGCTGATGGACGAGCTGAACACGACCGCCTGGCGAAGGAAGCTGCCGGGCTGAACCTGACGGCCCGGCACCGCGGGCCGTCGTGGGACCCCGGCGGCGGGCCCCGCCGCCCCGCCCGTCAACCCGCTCCGAGGGGGTTCACCCGTCCGTGGAGCGGCCGGGAAGAGGCACGGCGCGAAGGCCCTAGGCTTGGGCTGCCTGAACCGTGTACGCACCCCGTGCACCCGAGCCGCGCCGAGGAGAACCCCCGATGTCCGCAGAGCGTCCCATCCTGCCGCCGGTGCGGCTCCCCGCCGAGGCCGAACTGGCGAGGGACGCCCTGGCCGCACCGCTGCTGGTGCGGGCCGTGCGCCTCGCGCGCTGGGCCGGGCCCGGTACGCGCGTCGGCGCCGGCGGCGAGCTCGTCGAGGCGCAGCTCCCCGAAGCTGCCGAGCACTTGGGCCTCCCCGCCGACGAGGACGGGGCCGCCCTCGCCAGCGAGGCATGGCGCCTGGCCGTGGACACCGGCCTGGTGGACGTCACCGACCCCGCCGAAGACGACGACCACGCGGCGGACGGGACCTTCGGTGACGGCGGGACGGCGGACTCGGCCGAGGGCACGGCCACCCAGGGGGAGAGCCTCGCCCTGCTGACCGGCGGTTCACCTGCGGACGTCCTCTCCGTCTGGCTCGACGGCCTGGAAGCCGCCTTCGCCGATGCCACCGCCCCGGTGTTCGACGACTTCGCCGATCTGGTCGGGGAGGACGGCTCGGTCGACTTCGGAGCCCTGGACTGGGACCCGGAGGCCGAGGCGGAGTTCCTCGAAGGCGTGCTCGGCAACCTCTACGTGCTCACCCTCTCGGAGGGCGGCCCCGGCGACGGCCCCGTACCGCTGCCCGCCCTCGCCGCGTCCATGATCGTCCCGGACGACATGGGCGAGCCCACCGACGACGTCCTGGAGCAGGTGTCGGAGGCGATGATGCGGCTGGACGACCAGTTCCGGGTGCTGGAACCGATCGGGATCGTGGAGTATCACCCCGTCGACGAGACGCTGATGTTCGAGGAGGGCGAGGCTCCGGCCGCGCCCGAGGGCGACGAGGAGGACGTCAGCCGGTACGGCATGGTCAGGCTGACCCCGCTGGGGCTCTACGGCATCCGGTCCCGGATGCTGGAGGCGGGCGTGGACGCGCCCGCGATCGGTGACCTCGCGGAGAAGGACGCCACCGGCCTCCTGGACGGCATCGCGTACTACCCCGAGGCGGCGGCCCAGGCGGAGATCGGCCTGTGGATCGCCGGGCGCGGTGACGGCGACGACCTGGTGGTGAACGTGGTGCGGGGCCACCGGATGCTCAGCTACGACGATC
>NZ_JBSFVR010000085.1:0-24958 GCF_053592415.1 Streptomyces sp. NPDC002690
GCCCGGGCGCAGGCGCCTGGTGGTCTCGGACGGGAGCTGCCCGGCGGAGGCGGCGGGCGCGGGGCCCTGGGCGGGGGCCGAAGGGGCGGGGGCCGAAGGGGCGGGGACGGCCTGCCCGGAAGGGATGACGGGAGGCGCGACCGGCACAGTGTCAGGCGTGGCAGGCGGCACGGGCAGCGCGGGCCGGGGCACGGGCGCGGCAGGTACGGACGGATCGGGAGCGACGGGAGCGACGGGAGCGCCCGGAGCGGCAGGGGTGCCGGGCGGGACGGAGGCGCCGGGCGGGGCCGGTGGGCGGGGCGGCACGGGAGCGTGCTGCGCCTCGGTACTCATCCGTCCCCCTGGTTCGCCTCGCGTACGCACCGCTCGCGGAACACGCACCCGGGCAAGCCCGTCGGTCGCCGCGTGCCGGTCACTCTACGGGCTACGGGCGGACCGCGGGGAACGGGTCCGTCCGGGCGCGATGTCCGTGCCGCCCGTTCCCGGGTCGGCTCTCCCGTGCCGGGTCCGGAGGAACGCGAAGACCGGGAACAGCGATTCTCCCGCAGCCCCTTACCGATGGGTAAGACTCTCTGGCAAGCTGCCGACATGACTGTGCGCGCCACCGACAGGGCCCGTTACGACCGGGCCACCGCCCATCTCGACGCACCGATCGCGGTGGTCGACCTGGAGGCTTTCGACGCCAACGCCGACGACCTCGTCGCCCGCGCCGGCGGGAAGCCGGTCCGGGTGGCGAGCAAGTCCGTCCGCTGCCGGGCCCTGCTGGAACGGGTGCTCGCCCGGCCCGGGTTCGCGGGGATCATGTCCTTCACGATGGCGGAGTCGCTCTGGCTGGCCCGGGCGGGCTTCGACGACGTGCTGCTCGCCTACCCGTCCGCCGATCGTTCGGCCTTCGCCGAGCTGGCGGCGGACCCGAAACTCGCCGCCTCGGTGACGGTGATGGTGGACGACCCGGCGCAGTTGGAGCTGATCGACGCGTCGCGCGCGGGGGGCACCGAGGAGATCCGGGTCGCCCTGGAGCTGGACACCTCGCTGCGCCTGCTGGGCGGCCGGGTCCGGGTGGGCGCGCTGCGATCGCCTCTGCGCTCCCCCGCCCAACTCGCCGACCTCGCACGGTCGGTGGCACGTCGTCCGGGCTTCCGCCTGGTGGGCCTGATGGCGTACGAGGGGCACATCGCGGGAGTCGGGGACGCGGTCTCCGGGCGCCCGCTGCGGTCCCGGGCGATCCGGCTGATGCAGGCGACCGCCCGCAGGGAACTGGTGGTGCGCCGCGCCGAGGTGGTCCGCGCGGTGCGTGCGGTGGTCCCGGATCTGGAGTTCGTGAACGGTGGCGGCACCGGCAGTGTGCAGCACACCGCCGCCGAGTCCGCGGTGACGGAGATCGCGGCCGGTTCGGGGCTGTACGTCCCCCGGCTCTTCGACAACTACACGTCGTTCTCCGGCCGTCCGGCGGCGCTCTTCGCGCAGCCCGTCGTCCGCAGGCCCGGGGTGGGCGTGGTGACGGTGCTCGGCGGCGGTTATCCGGCGTCGGGCGCGGCGGGCGCGGACCGGCTCCCCGTCCCGTACCTGCCGCAGGGACTGCGTTACGACCCGCAGGAGGGGCCGGGCGAGGTCCAGACGCCGTTGCTGGGGTCGGCCGCCGACGATCTGCTGATCGGCGACAAGGTGTGGTTCCGGCACGCGAAGGCGGGCGAACTGTGCGAGCGGTTCGACGCGTTGCACCTGATCGAGGGTGACCGGATCACCGCCACCGTACCGACGTACCGGGGCGAGGGGCAGACCTTCCTCTGAGCGCCGCCCGCCCGCGTCGATCCGGCTGTGGCAGGCTCGGGCTCTCGACCGCGTCGGCGAAGGAGTGCGGCCATGCCCCAGTACACGGCCTCCGTAGGGGTGGCCGGTTTCCGGTTCGACGGGTTGCGGGAACTGCTCGGGCGGGCCGGGCCGGCGCGTTCGGGCGACGAGCTGGCGGGGGTCGCGGCGCGGAGCGACACGGAGCGGACGGCGGCCCGGATCGCACTTGCCGAAGTGCCGCTGCGGGACTTCCTCGAAGACCCGGTGGTGCCCTACGAGGACGACGAGGTCACCCGGCTGATCGTCGACACCCACGACACCGGGGCGTTCGCGCCGGTCGCCGGGATGACGGTCGGCGAGTTCCGGGACTGGCTGCTCTCCTACCGGGCGACTCCCGAGGCGCTGGCCGCGCTGGCGCCCGGGATCACGCCGGAGATGGCCGCCGCGGTGAGCAAGCTGATGCGCAACCAGGACCTGGTGCAGGTCGCCCGGGCGTGCACGGTCGTCACCCGGTTCCGGAACACGATCGGGCTGCCGGGGCGGCTCTCGGTGCGCCTCCAGCCGAACCACCCCACGGACGATCCCCGGGGCGTCGCCGCCTCGGTGCTCGACGGTCTGCTGTACGGCTGCGGGGACGCGGTGATCGGCATCAACCCGGCGTCCGACTCCCTGGCCGCCGTGACGGATCTGCTGCGGCTGACGGACGAGATCCGGCAGCGGTACGCGATCCCGACGCAGACCTGCGTCCTCACCCACGTGACCCGGACGATCCAGGCGATCGAGCGGGGCGCACCGGTGGACCTGGTCTTCCAGTCCGTCGCCGGGACCGAGGCCGCCAACCGGGCGTTCGGCATCGACCTGGCGCTGCTCGCGGAGGCGCACGACGCCGGGCTCTCGACGGGCCGGGGCGAACTCGGGGACGACGTCATGTACTTCGAGACCGGCCAGGGCAGCGCGCTCTCCGCCGACGCCCACCACGGCGTCGACCAGCAGACGCTGGAGGCCCGTGCCTACGCCGTGGCGCGCCGGTTCCGTCCGCTGCTGGTCAACACGGTGGTCGGCTTCATCGGCCCGGAGTACCTCTACGACGGCAAGCAGATCATCAGGGCCGGCCTGGAGGACCACTTCTGCGGCAAGTTGCTCGGTCTGCCGATGGGCGTCGACGTCTGCTACACCAACCACGCCGAGGCCGACCAGGACGACATGGACAACCTGCTCACGCTGCTCGGCGTGGCGGGCTGCACCTTCGTGATGGGCGTCCCGGGCTCGGACGACGTGATGCTGAACTACCAGTCCACCTCCTTCCACGACGCGCTGTACGTACGGTCGGTGCTCGGGCTGCGCCCCGCGCCGGAGTTCGAGGCGTGGCTTGAACGGATGGGGATGTACGACTCCGAGGGCCGGGTGGTGGCGCCCGTCGCGAACAGTCCGCTGGTCTCCGGTCTCGCCGCGATGATCGGGGAAGCGTGAGCGGGCCGCTGGAGTACAGCGGCCCGGACCTCTGGGAGCAGTTGCGACGGCACACCACGGCCCGGGTGGGGCTGGGGCGAACGGGCCACGGGCTGCCGCTGCGGCATCTGCTGGAGTTCCAGGCGGCGCACGCACAGGCGCGGGACGCGGTGCACCAGCCGGTGGACTTCGCCGCCCTGCGGCCTGGTCTCACGGGCCATCCGGTCGCCGAGGTGCGCAGTGCCGTCCCGGACCGGGCGGCCTATCTGCGCCGCCCGGACCTGGGCCGGCGGCTGCACCGGGAGGACGGGCCGCGCCTGGCGGGGCTGCCCGGGGGCGGACCGCTGGTGGTGATCGCGGACGGGCTCTCCGCCACGGCGGTCCAGCGCCACGCGCTGCCGCTGCTGGACGAGTTGGTCCCGCTGCTCACCGGCGGGAGCGGCGGGGGTGGCGGGGACCGCGCGTCCGTCCCGGTGGTGCTCGCCTCCCAGGCACGGGTGGCGCTCGGGGACGAGATCGGGGAACGGGTGGGTGCCCGGCTGGTGCTCGTACTGATCGGCGAACGCCCCGGGCTCAGCGCCGCCGACAGCCTCGGCGTCTATCTGACGTACGCACCCCGGACCGGGCGGCGGGACGCGGAGCGCAACTGCGTCTCCAACATCCACCCGCCGGCGGGCCTCGGCTACCGGGCTGCCGCGCGCACGATCGCCTCACTCGCCGAGGGGGCGGAGCGGCTCGGCCTGTCCGGGGTGGCGCTGAGCGGGGAGGAGCCGGGCGGCCCGGCGGCGTTGGCTCCCCCCGGCCCGGGCTCGTGAAGTCTTGAGGGACGGCGCGCGGGCGGGAACGCCTCACTCACGGCTGACGGTCACCAGCTCCGCCTCGTAGGCGAGGATGACGAGTTGCACCCTGTCGCGGGCATCGAGCTTGGAGAGCAGGCGGGTCACGTACGTCTTGGCGGTGGCGCCGCTGATGCACAGGTTCTCGGCGATCTCGGCGTTGGTCAGGCCGCTGCCGATGAGGGTGAGTACCTCACGCTCGCGGTCGGTGATGCCTTCGAGGCGGCGCGGCGGGGCGGGAGTTGTCGCCACAGACGGAACTCGGGCGGCGAACTCGGCGATCAGACGGCGGGTGACGCCGGGCGCGATGAGGCTGTCGCCGGCTGCGACGATGCGGACGGCGGCGAGGATGTCGTCGAGCGCCATGTCCTTGACGATGAAGCCGGAGGCCCCCGCGCGCAGGGCGCCGTAGACGTACTCGTCGTCGTCGAAGGTGGTCAGCATCAGCACGCGGGTGCCGCTCGGGCCTGCGGTGATGCGCCTGGTGGCCTCGATGCCGTCGGTGCCGGGCATGCGGATGTCCATGACGACGACGTCAGGGGTCAGCCTCTCGGCGAGCGCGACGGCTTCGGCGCCGTCGCCCGCCTCGCCGACCACTTCCATGTCCGGGGCGTCGGTGATGACCATCTGCAGGGCTGCCCGGACCAGCGGCTGGTCGTCGGTGAGCAGGACACGGACGGTCACGGCGCCGCCACCTCCGTCGGGTTGTGGTGGGTGGGCCCCGGCAGGGGAAGCCGGGCCGCCACGTGGAAGCCGCCCCCGGGACGCGGCCCGGCGGTGAACTCGCCGTGCAGCAGGGCGACGCGCTCGCGCATACCGACGAGGCCGTAACCGGCGGTGGACGCGTTGCCCGGGCCGCGGCCACCATCGGTGATCTCCAGGGCGATCTCCGTCTCCCGGCAGTCGACGCGCACCCGGCAGGAGCGGGCATCGGCGTGCCGGACCACGTTGGTGACCGACTCCTGGACGATGCGGTACGCGGACAGGTCGAGGTCCGGTGGCAGCGGCCGTCGCTCCCCCTTCCACTCCACGACCACCCGCACCCCCGCGGCCGTGGTGGCCGCGGCCAGCCGGTCGAGGTCGTCGAGGCCGGGTGCCTCGTGCAGCGGGGTCCCTTCGGGGTCGGCCGCACGCAGCGCGCCGAGCATCCGCCGCAACCCCGACAGGGTCTCCCGGCTCGCGTTCTCCACCTCGCCAAGTGCCTCCCGGGCCCGTGACGGCTGGCTGTGGATGACGCGGCGGGCCGCGCCGGCCTGCAGGGCGACGATGCCGAGGGTGTGCGCGACGACGTCGTGCAGCTCGCGGGCGATGCGCAGCCGCTCGTCGGTCACGGCCTGAACGGCCGCCTGCGCTCTGACCTGTCCGGCGTGGAGCCGCGACTGGCGGGCCGAGTCCCCGAGCAGCCAGGCGACCAGCACCGTGAGCGCCACGGCGAGCTGCCCGGTGGTGTTGATGGTGCCGCCCCCGTACAGCCGCACCGTCAGCGGAATCACCAGGACCACGAACGCCATTCCCGCCGCACAGGCCGAGTCGCGGCGGGGTGTGGTGGCCGCGACGAAGTACAGGGCGACGTCCGGCGCCAGAAACTGGACCAGCGGGAACTCGGCCGCCTGGCCGAGCACCGCTGCCCCGAGCGCCGAGCCGATCAGCAGCAGGGCGTAGGCCACCAGCGGGGCGCGCTCCAGCAGCCGACAGGCGGCGAACACCAGGGCGGCGGCACCCAGCAGAATCGGCCAGCTCACGAGCGTCGGGGCGAAGCCGGTGGCGGCGGCGCCGTCGCGGGCGCTGTCGCCCGGCAGGACGAGGAACTCGTCGACGCACGCGAAACCCATCGCCCCGACCCAGACGAGCGCCGTCCAGCGACCGGGCGACAGGCGTCTGAGCAAAGGGAGTTGGCCGGGGAGCGCTGACATGCCGCGATCCTAGGGGCCGCGGCGGGCCAGGTCGTCGGACCGTGGTCGTACAACCACGGGTGACACCCCCGCGACCGTGGCTGACAGAGACGGCGCACGATTGCCGACCGTGAGCCGATGCTCCCGTACCGGCCCGGCCGCCATCGTGGACGCCATGATCGAAGCCAGCGAACTCACCAAGAGGTACGGCGGGAAGACCGTCGTGGACGCTCTGACCTTCACCGTCCGACCGGGCCGTGTCACCGGGTTCCTCGGGCCGAACGGCGCCGGGAAGTCCACCACCCTGCGACTCGCCCTGGGCTTGCACGAGCCGACCTCCGGCACCGTCACCGTCGACGGCGTGCGCTTCCGCGACCGCCCGCGCGGTCTGCGCCACGTCGGCGCCCTGCTCGACGCGAACGACGTCCACGGCGGCCGTACGGGCCGTGCCCATCTCACCGCCCTGGCGCGCAGCAACCGCATCCCGCGCACCCGGGTCGATCAGGTCCTGGCGGAGGTCGGCCTGGCCGACGCCGCCCGGCGCCGGGTCGGCGGCTACTCGCTCGGCATGAAGCAGCGTCTCGGCATCGCCACCGCCCTGCTCGGCGAACCGCCGGTGCTGCTCTTCGACGAGCCGCTCAACGGCCTGGACCCCGAGGGTGTGAGGTGGGTGCGCGGCCTGTTCCGGCGGCTGGCGGCAGAGGGCCGCACGGTCTTCGTCTCCAGCCATCTGATGTCGGAGATGGAACACACCGCCGACGAACTCGTCGTCATCGGTCGTGGCACGCTCATCGCCGCGCAGAGCCTGGCGGCCTTCGCCGCCCACGCCGGCGCCGACTCCGTCACCGTACGGACCCCGGACGCCACAACTCTGACTCCGCTGCTGACGGCCGAGGGTGCGACCGTACGCGCCGACGGCGAACTGCTCACCGTCACCGGCCTGCCCGCGCCCCGGATCAGCGAGCTGGCCTTGCGGCACCGGGTGCTCCTGCACGAACTGACCACGCTCCGCCCGTCCCTGGAGGAGGCCTTCATGGAACTCACCGCCGACAGCGTCGAGTACACCGCCGGGGACGCCCGATGAACACCGTACGCTTCCGCGACCTGATCGCCGCCGAGTGGACCAAGACGTGGTCGCTGCGCTCGACCCCGTGGGTGTACCTGGTGACCGCGCTGGCGGCGATCGGCTTCAACGCGGGCCAGGCGTACGACACCTACCACTACTGGAACGAACAGAACGCCGGGAGCCACGCGCGGGAGTTCGTCCGGGACGGCATCCCCGTACAGAGCGTCTTCACCAACAACGCGAGTATCGTCTTCGCCCTCGCGACCCTTGCCATCGGCGCCGTCGCGATCGCCGGCGAGTACAGCACGGGGCAGATCCGCACCACCTTCACCGCGGTCCCCGCGCGGCGGTCGGTGATGGCGGCGAAGCTCGCGGTCACGGCGGGGGTCATGACCGTGTTCGGCGCCGTGGTCGCGCTGGTCTCCTTCTGCACGACCCAGGCGATCCTGGGCCTGAGGGGCGTGGGCGTCTCCATCGACCACCCGGGGGCCCTTCGCGCCGTCCTCGCGTCGGCCCTGCTCGCACCCGTCTGCGCCGTGGTCGGCATGGGGATCGGCGCCGTGCTGCGGCACGCGGGAACGTCGATCGTGGCGGGCGTCGTCGTCCTGCTGCCGGCACCCTTCCTCTTCAGCGAGGACCACCACTGGTCGGCCGTCCTCAACCACACCTTTCCGATGAGCGCGTGGAACCGCCTGATGGAGATTCCCTTCACCCCGCCGGTCCCCTACCCATGGACGTCCACCGGCGCCTGGATCGTCTACGCCGCCTGGGCCCTGGGTGCGGCGGCCGTCGCCGGGACAGTCGTACAGCGCCGGGATCAGTAGACCGACCGGCCCACGACGGCAGGCCGGTGATCGCCACGCCCGGTCCGCGCGAGGGGTCCTCAGCCCGTCCGCGCCGTCAGCGAGAGCAGGTCGCGGGCGGGCCCGGCCGGGCGGTGGCCGGTGGGCCAGACGGCACGCAGCTGGCGCCGCAGGCGTACGCCGGTGAGCTGGACGGGGACCAGCCGGCGGGCGGAGAGTTCCTCGCCGAGGGCCAGTTCGCTCAGGACGCACGGCCCCGCGCCGCTCTCGGCCGCGCTCTTCACGGCGGTCGTGGAGGAGAGTTCGAGGAGCGGCTGGGCCAGCCCGCCGTGCCCGGCGAGGGCCGCGTCCAGGACCTGGCGGGTGCCGGAGCCCCGCTCCCGGAGGATCAGCGGGGTCGCGGCGAGTTCCTGCGGGGTCAGCAGGGTACGGCGGCGGGCCCAGGGGTGGACGGGAGCGACGACGACGACCAGGCGGTCGTGGGCGACGACCGTGCCGTCGAGCCCCTCCGGGGTGGTGAGCCCCTCCACGAACCCGAGGTCGGCCTCACCGAGGAGGAGCCGGTGGGCCACCTGTTCGGAGTTTCCGGCGAGCAGTGAGACGGCGGTGCCGGGGCGTTCGGCGCGCAGGGCGATCAGCCAGCCCGGCAGGAGGTACTCGGCGATGGTCATGCTGGCCGCGACCCTCAGCCGGGAGTCCCGCCGGTCGCGCAGCGCCTGTGCCCCCGCGTCGAACGCCTCGGCCGCTTCGACGATCCGCCGGGCCCAGTCGGTGACGAGAGCGCCCGCGTCGGTGAGCGTGGAGCCGCGCGGCGAGCGGTCCAGCAGGGCGACTCCGAGCTGCCGTTCCATCGTGCGGACCCGGCTGGAGGCGGCGGGCTGGGTGATGCCGAGGTCCTTGGCGGCGCGGCCGAGGCTGCCGTGACGGGCGACGGAGAGCAGCAGTTCCAGTGCCCCGAGGTCGGGGACGCGATGGGACAGGGGTATGCGGGCGGGGTCGTCGGCGAGGCGGGGCATAACGTCAGCTTATGACCTCATAGACACGAAGTGTCTGGTGGGGCGGTGTGCGCGGGAGAGAATCATGTAATGGCCATCCATGAGCAGACCCTGACCCGGCCGCCGATCACACGTCCCGGCACCCCGGATCCCGGCACCCCGGGCTCCGACGCCGCGAAGTCCGATGCCCCGCGCCTGCCGTCGCTGCGGCACTTCGGACCGAACTGGTACGCGACGGTGATGGGCACCGCGATCCTCGCGAGCGCCGGTGAGGCGCTCCCGGTGGACGTCCCCGGCCTGCGGGGCGCGTGCACCGTGGTCTGGGCGCTCTCCGCCGTTCTGCTGGTGACCGTACTCACCGCCCGTACCGGGCACTGGCTCCACCACCGGGACCAGGCCCGGGCCCATCTGCTGGACCCGGCGGTCGCCCCGTTCCTCGGCTGTCTGCCGATGGCGCTGCTCTCGGTGGGCGGAGCCACGATGGTGGCCGGTACGCCGGTGCTGGGCGAGCGGGCCGCACTCGTGGCCGACGTGGTGCTGTACACGGCGGGCTCGGTGCTGGGGCTGGCCGTCGCGGTGACCGTGCCGTATCTGATGGTGGTGCGCCACCGCATCGACGTCGGCAGCGCCGCCCCCGCATGGCTGCTGCCGCTGGTCCCGCCGCTGGTCTCCGCCTCGCTCGGCCCGCTCCTGATCCGGCACCTCCCGGCCGGCCAGGGGCGTGAGGCGCTGCTCCTCGGCTGCTACGCGATGTTCGGGCTGACCGTGCTGGCGACGCTCGCCGTGCTGCCGCTGGTCCTGGCGCGGCTGCTGCACCACGGGCCGCTGCCCCTCGCGCTGACGCCGACGCTCTTCCTGGTGCTGGGTCCGCTCGGCCAGTCGACCACCGCGGTGAACCAGCTGGCCGACGTCGCGCCGGGCGCGGTGGGCGCTCCGTACGCGACCGGACTCGGGGCGCTCGCGGTGCTCTACGGAGTGCCGGTCATGGGGTTCGCACTGCTCTGGCTGGCCCTCTCCGTCGCCCTGACCGTGCGCGCAGTGCGGGCCGGCATGGGCTTCGCGATGACGTGGTGGGGGTTCACCTTCCCGCTCGGCACCTGTGTCACCGGGGCGGCCGGTCTGGCCCGTCACACCGGTCTGCACGCCTTCGGCTGGCTGGCCGAGGCGCTCTTCGTCTGCCTGGTGGCCGCGTGGGCGGTGGCCGGGGCGCGTACGGTACGGGGGCTGCTCGGCGGCACACTGCTCGCGCCACCGGTGCCGGCACGTCCCCTCGTGACGGCCTGAGCCCCGGGCCGCCCGCCCCGGGGCCCCTCAGCGGCGGGAGTCGTAGGTGGCGTCGATGTGCTCGGCCACCGCGACGACCAGCAGCCGGGTGCCGGGAAGGGTGGCCCGCCAGCGGTGACGTACCCCGCCGGAGAGGAAAAGCGTGTCGCCGCGGTCCAGGCGGTAGGCCTGGCCCTCCGCCTCCACCTCGACGGCGCCCTCGACGACGTACATGAGCTCGTCGTTGCGGTGCTGGAACTCGCGGCCGAGGTCCTGCTCCCCGATGAACTCCAGGGCGCTGAGCTGGTGGCGTCCGCGTACCACCCGGCGGGCACCGTCCTCGCCGCCGCCGCGCACCACGTCCACGGCACGTGCCGAGTCGGCGGCCTCGCGCAGCTTGGCGGTGGTGGTCTCCAGCGCCTCGGCGACCCGGGTGAGCGACTGTGCGCTGGGCCGGGCCCGCTCGTTCTCGATCTGGCTGAGGAAGGGCACCGAGAGACCGCTGCGCGCGGCCACCGCGGCCAGCGTGAGCCCCAGGGTTCTTCGGCGTCGGCGCACGGCGGCGCCCACCCGCAGTGCTTCCTTCTCGTCCTTCTCGCCCATGTCCGCTCCCTCCCGCCCGGCCATCCTCCCGGCTGCCAGCACCTTACGCACATGGTTGCGTGATTCCCTCACCGAGGAGAAGTTCCGGCAACGCGCGGGGGGTGGCCCCCGCCTCTCGGCGTTGACCACCCCTGACCTGCGCGGACGCGAATCCAGCCGCTACTGCGGCGCCATGGTGTCCACGATGGACGGATGGGCGTCCATCCAGGACTTCACGGCTTCCTCCTCGTGACCGGTACCGGCCTTGGCGATGCCGTTCTCCAGTCCGGCGAGCTGGTCCTCGCTCAGCTTGAAGTTTTTGAACCACTTCGTGAGCTGCGGGTAGTTCTCAGGGAACTCCTTGCTCGCGACCGTGTGCAGCCGGTCACCGGTGCCGAAGCCCTTCTTCGGGTCCGCCAGCTTGGTGAGGTCGTACTGGTCGTACGCCCAGTGCGGGGTCCAGAGCACGACGGCGATCGGCTCCTTCTTCGCGTACGCCCGCTTCAGCTCGGCGAGCATGCCGGGGGTGGAGGAGTCGACGACCTCGTACTCCTTGTCCAGGCCGTAGGCCGGCAGCACGTCGTTCTTCAGGTTCTCCATGGTGGCGGTGCCGGGTTCGATGCCGACGATGCGCCCCTTGAACTGCGAGGACTTGCCCTTGAGGTCGGCGAGCGACTTCACGTCCTTGACGTAGGAGGGCACCGCGACCTCGATGGAGGTGGGGCCGTACCAGGAACCGACGTCGGTCAGGTCGTCCTTGTACTTCTTCCAGTAGTTCGCCTGCGTGTACGGCAGCCAGCCGTCGAACTGGACGTCGATCTGGCCGCGCGACATCGCCGCGTACATCGGGCCGACCTCGAACTGCTTGAGGTTGATGGTGTAGCCGCGCTGCTCCAGGACCGCCTTCCACAGGTAGGTGGCGGCGATGTCCTCCTCCCAGGGGAACCAGGCGACGTTGAGGGCGCGGTCGGTCTCGTCCTTGCCGCTCGTCGCCTTGGACTCCTTGGCCGCCGGGGTCCACTGGGCGGCGGCGTCCGGGTTGGCCTTCAGCCAGGTGCGGACGGCGTCCTGCTCCTTGCCCGCGCCGGCCTTCTGGATCTCGGCCTCCAGACTGGTGAGCTGCTTCTCGCTCATCTTGAAGTTCTTCAGCCAGGACGCGGCCTCGGGGTTGTCGGCCGCGAAGCCCTTGCGGGAGAGGGTGTGGATACCGTCGCCCTTGCCCCAGAGGTTCTTGGTGTCCTTGAGCTTCGTCAGGTCGTAGTTGTCGTAGGCCCAGTGCGGCGACCAGAGCGGAACCACGATCGGTTCCTTCTTGGCGTACGCGCGCTTCAGCTCGGCCAGCATCGAGGGCGTGGAGCCGTCGACGACCTTGTACTCGCCGTCCAGGCCGTAGCCCGGCAGGATCTTGTCCTTCAGCAGGGCCGACTCACCGGCGCTCGGCTCGATGCCGACGATCCGGTTCTTGAACGAGGCGCCCTTGCCCTTGAGGTCGTCGAGGGTCTTGACGTCCTTCACGTAGCTGGGGACGGCCAGCTCCAGCGAGGTGGGGCCGTACCAGGAACCGAGGTCGTCCAGGCGGTCCTGGTACTTCTTCCAGTAGCTGGCGTGGGTGACCGGGAGCCAGGAGTCGGTCTCGAAGTCGATCTGGCCGTTCGCCATGCCGGTGTACAGCGCCCCGGCCTCGTACTGCTTGACGTCGACCTCGAAGCCCTGACGCTCCAGCAGCTCCTTCCACAGGTACGTGGAGGCGATGCCCTCGTCCCAGGGGATGTACCCCATGCTGATCTTCTTGCCCGCGCCGACGGACGAGGAGGACGCGGCGGTGGCGGAGGACCCGCCGCCGCCGAAGACGCCCATGCCGCCGGCGACCAGGGCGAGGATCACCACGCCGGTGAGCGCGACGGCGCCCTGCGGGCGGTAGTTCCAGAGCTTCGGGCCGCCGGCCAGGGCCTGGGCCTTGGCGAGCGCCCGGCGGCCCAGCGGGGAGACCTCGCGCCCCAGCGCGCCGGTCATCCGGTCCAGGTACATGGCGAGGATGACGATGGAGATGCCCGCCTCGAAGCCGAGGCCCACGTCGACGTTGCCGATGGCGCGGTAGACGGAGCCGCCGAGGCCGCCGCCGCCGACCATGCCCGCGATGACCACCATGGACAGGCCCAGCATGATGACCTGGTTGATGCCCGCCATGATCGTGGGCAGCGCGAGCGGGAGCTGCACACGCAGCAGGGTGTTGCGGGAGGTGGTGCCGAACGCCTCGGCGGCCTCGACGAGTTCGCCGTCCACTTGGCGGATGCCGAGTTCGGTCATCCGGACGCCCGGGGGCAGCGCGAAGATGATGGTGGCGATGATGCCGGGGACGACACCGACGCCGAAGAAGATCACGCCGGGGATCAGGTAGACCATGGCGGGCATGGTCTGCATGAAGTCCAGCACCGGCCGGGTCACCGCGCTGACGCTCTTGGACCGGGAGGCCCAGATGCCGAGCGGGACCGCCAGGACCAGCGTGACGATGGTGGCGACGAGCACCAGGGTGAGGGTGTCCATCGCCTCGTCCCACAGCTCGACGGAGTCGATGAGGGCGAATCCCACGAACGCGAGGACACCGGCGGGCAGTCCGCGCAGCCACCAGGCGATGACGGCGACGATGCCCGCGAAGAGCAGCGGGGCGGGGGCGGAGAGGACGGCCGCGATGCCGTCGAACATTCCGCTGACGAGGGAGCTGATGGCGTCGAAGAGCCAGGCGAGGTGGACCTGCAGCCAGTCGACCGCGGAGTTGACCCATTCGCCGAGAGGGAGCCTAAACACTGGCCACCTTCTTCCCGGTGAGGTCCTCCGACACGGTCTCCGCGTCGGACGCGGGGCCTTCGGTCATCCCGGCGTCGGGCATCGGCGCGGCGGGCTTCATCGGCTCGCCCAGTACGGCGAGGAGCCGCTCGCGCGGGACCACTCCGACCAGCCTGCCCCGCTCGTCGGTCACGGCGACCGGAGTGGCGCTCGACGCGCAGGGGGTGAAGAGCTCGATGATCGGCGTGGACTCGGCGACGGCGGCCGGGGCCGCGTCCAGCACGTCCTGCGGGGTGCGCAGTTCGGTGCCGTCCTCGGTCGTGGAGCCCATGACGGTGTGCGCTTCGGCCATGATGGCGCCGGCGGTCAGCACCCGGGCGCGGTCGACGTCCTGGGTGAAGGAGGCGACGTAGTCGTTGGCCGGGGTGACGAGGATGTCCTCGGCGGTGCCGAGCTGGACGATCTCGCCGTTGCGCATCACCGCGATGCTGTCGCCGAGGCGCATGGCCTCGTTGAGGTCGTGGGTGATGAAGACGATGGTCTTCTTCAGGCGCTTCTGGAGCTCCAGGAGCTGGTCCTGCATGTCCCTGCGGATCAGCGGGTCCAGCGCGCTGAAGGACTCGTCCATCAGCAGCAGGTCGGCGTCGGTGGCCAGGGCGCGGGCCAGCCCGACGCGCTGCTGCATGCCGCCCGAGAGCTCGTCGGGCCAGGACTTCTCCCAGCCGCCGAGCCCGGTCAGCTCCAGCGCCTCGGCGGCGCGCTTCTCGCGCTCGTCCTTGGCCACGCCCTGCACTTCCAGGCCGTACGCGGCGTTCTCCAGCACACTGCGGTGCGGGAAGAGCGCGAAGTGCTGGAAGACCATGCTGATCCTGGACGAGCGGACGTGGCGGAGCTCGCGCGGAGTCAGGGAGGTCAGGTCCTGGCCGTCGAAGAGCACGCTTCCGGCTGTGGGGTCCAGCAGTCCGTTGAGCATCCGCAGAAGCGTGGACTTGCCCGAGCCCGAGAGACCCATCACGACGAAGATCTGCCCCGGTTCCACGGTGAACGACGCGTCGATCACCGCTGCGGTCGTTCCGTCGGCACGCAGCTCGTCACGGCTCGCGCCGGCTTCGAGTTTCTCCACGGCCTGATCGGGTCGTCTGCCGAACACCTTGTACAGGTGTTCGGCCTGCAGCCTTGACACATACACCTCGCGGGTTGAACCGGAAACGGTCCACCACCCCCGTCGGCGGACCGTGGAGCGGCACGGAATCTGCCCGCATGGCACGTACACAAGTTGAAATTTGGACGTGATCCGCTCCGGTGCCGCGCCTGCCCCCACTTATGGGGAGCAAACACGAATGTGACCCGGGTCACCCGCCGGGTCCGGAACCACGCAGTCACGAGGAACGTCGCCCCGGGCCGCTGTCGGTGCCGTGGGGCATGATCGGGGGGTGACGCGACGCCTGATGCTCCTCGACACCGCCTCCCTGTACTACCGCGCCTACTTCGGCGTGCCGGACTCGGTGCGCGCACCGGACGGCACCCCGGTCAACGCGGTGCGCGGACTGCTGGACTTCATCGGCCGGCTGGTCCAGGACCACCACCCCGACGACCTGGTGGCCTGCATGGACGCGGACTGGCGGCCGGCCTGGCGGGTCGAGCTGATCCCGACGTACAAGGCACACAGGGTGGCGGTGGAGACCCCGGCGGGCCAGGCCGACGTGGAGGAGACCCCGGACACCCTCGCCCCGCAGGTCCCGGTGATCGAGGCGGTGCTGGACGCGGTGGGCATCGCCCGCGTGGGCGTCGCCCCGTACGAGGCGGACGACGTCATCGGCACGCTCACCGGCCTGGCGAAGGGGCCGGTGGACATCGTGACCGGCGACCGGGACCTCTATCAGCTGGTGGACGACGAGCGCGAGGTCCGGGTGCTGTACCCGATCAAGGGCGTCGGCACCCTCCAGGTGACCGACGAGGCGGTGCTGCGCGAGAAGTACGGCGTGGACGGCCGGGGTTACGTCGACCTGGCACTGCTGCGCGGCGACCCCAGCGACGGCCTCCCCGGCGTCCCCGGCATCGGCGAGAAGACGGCCGCGAAGCTGCTGGACGCCTACGGGGACCTCGCCGGCATCATGGCCGCCGTGGACGACCCCGCGGCGAAGCTGACCCCTTCGCAGCGCCGGCGGCTGGACGAGGCCCGGGACTACGTCGCCTTGGCGCCGAAGGTGGTGCGGGTCGCCGGAGACGTACCACTGCCGGCGTTCGACCCGGTACTGCCCCGCGAGGCGCGCGACCCGGTGGCCCTCTCGGAGCTGGCCGAGCGGTGGGGTCTGCGCGGGGCGCTGCAGCGGCTCCTGTCGGCGCTGCACTCCTGAGGGCCTCCCGGCCCTCCCGGCCCTCCCTCTTCCACAGGAAGCCGTGGTTTCCTGGCAGGCAGGTGCCCGTCCGGGCGCCTGGACGGGCAGGGTCCGCCCCGGGAGCACGTCGCGCACACATTGCTTACGGGACCAGCCGCGCCCCGACCGCCCGGCCGGTGCTAGCTTAGGTAGACCTAAGTTCAGAGTTTCCCGGGTGCCGAATCCCCGATCCCCGGGTCACCGCACGTTCCAGCACAGGGAGATCCACGTGGCGCGTCCGACGCGGCAACCGCCCAAGGGCAAGGGTGCGCAGGTCGTGCGCACCGAACAGATCACCCCCCACATGGTGCGGGTGGTCCTGGGAGGCGACGGCCTCGCCTCCTTCGACACCGAGGGCTTCGCCGACCATTACGTGAAGCTCTGCTTCGCACCCGAGGGTGCCGACTACGCGCACCCGTTCGACATGGCGGCGATCCGCGAGTCCTACCCGCGCGAGCTGTGGCCGACCACGCGTACGTACACCGTGCGCTCCTGGGACCCGGCCACCCGTGAGCTCGCGATCGACTTCGTGGTGCACGGCGACGAGGGCCTGGCCGGTCCGTGGGCCGCGAAGGCCTCCGTCGGCGACTGGATGACGCTCCTCGGCCCGGGCGGCGGCTACGCCCCGCAGGAGACGGCCGACTGGCACCTGCTGGTGGGCGACGAGAGCGCGATTCCGGCCATCGCCGTGGCGCTGGAGCAGATGCCCGCCAACGCCCGGGGCCACGTCTTCGTCGAGGTGTCCGACGCTTCGGAGGAACAGAAGGTGACCGTCCCCGCCGGGGTGTCGGTGAACTGGCTGCACCGGGGCGAGCGCCCGGTCGGCGAGCTGGTCACCGCCGCCGTGCTGGGGCTGGACTTCCCGGAGGGCGAGGTGCAGGCGTTCGTCCACGGTGAGGCGGGCTTCGTCAAGGAGATCCGCCGCTACCTGCGGGTGGAACGCCAGATCCCGCTGGACCAGCTGTCGATCTCGGGCTACTGGCGTCTCGGCCAGAACGACGACGCCTGGCGCGCCGTCAAGCGCGAGTGGAACGAGCAGGTCGAGCGCGAGCAAGAGAGCGGCACCGCCTCCGCCTGACCGAGCCGCACCGCGGGAGCCCCGGCCGTCCCAGGACGACGGCCGGGGCTCCTTCGCGTCCGGAGACCCGCGGACGTCCCGCCAACGGCCGGCGGTCCGTGGAAGGATTTCCGCACCGGTTCCGCTTCGGCCCCGGCAGGCCGATCACCCGAAGGGCCGACATTTCGCACGGGCGACCAATCCGAACGGCCCGCGGTTCCGAATCAGTGGGGAGTCCATGACCTTCCTGGGAGGAAGCCGCGTTGAAAGAAGCCGTGTACATCGGCCCCGTGCCCTCGGCCGGACCCGATCTCCAGGACCTCCTGGTCCAGGTCGCCCGGGGGGACCAGGACGCCTTCGCCCAGGTCTACGACACGGTCTGCGGGCCGGTCCTGGGCCTGATCCGTACCGTCCTGCGCGACCCCGCCCAGTCCGAGGAGGTCGCCCAGGAGGTGCTGGTGGAAGTGTGGCGGACCGCGCCGCGCTACCAGCCGTCCCGCGGCAGTGCCATGAACTGGGTCCTGACGCTGGCTCATCACCGGGCCGTGGACCGGGTCCGCTCCGCGGAGGCGTCCGCGGCGCGTGAGCACCGGGCCGCCCTGCTGGACCGCACACCGGCGTACGACGAGGTCACCGAGCAGGTCGAATCCCGGCTGGAGCGCGAGCAGGTCCGCCGCTGTCTGCGGACCCTGTCCGAGCTGCAACGCGAGTCGGTGACCCTGGCCTACTACCGGGGCCTGACCTACAGCGAGGTCGCCGAACTCCTCGGCGCACCGCTGGGAACCATCAAGACGCGGCTGCGTGACGGTCTGATCCGGATGCGCGACTGCCTGGGGGTGAACGCATGAGCACCACGGCGGAACTGCACACGCTCACCGGCGCGTACGCGCTGCACGCCCTCCCCGAGGACGAACGTCACGCCTTCGAGCGTCACTTGGCCGAATGCGGCGCCTGCGCGCAGGAGGTGGCGGAGCTCTCCGCCACCGCGTCCCGGCTCGCCCTCGCCGTCTCCGCGACTCCCCCGCGCGACATGCGCGAGGAGGTGCTGCTCCGGATCACGACCGTGCGTCAGGAGGCGCCGGGGCACGGCGCTCCGGGCGGTTCACCCGCCGTCCCGGGGCGGACCGGCAGGTGGACCCGGTACGCCCTGGCCGCCTGTCTGGCCGCCGCTGCCTCCCTCGGCGGAGTCGCGGTGTGGCAGAACCAGGTGGCGCGGGGCGCCCAGCAGGAGGCCGACAGCGCCCACCGGCAGAGCGAACTGCTGGCGCGGGTGCTCTCCGCACCGGACGCGAAGACGGCGTCGGCGGAGTTCGCCGCCGGGGCGCGCGGCACGGTCGTGGTGTCGTCGAGCGAGAACCGGGCCGTGTTCCTGTCCTCGGGGCTGGAGCGCCCGCCCGCGGGCAAGGTCTACCAGCTGTGGTTCGCGGACGGCGGGACGATGCGTTCGGCCGGGCTGATGGACCCGGACGCGGCGGGCGACGCGGTGCTCCTGGCCGGCCCGGTGGACGGTGCGTCGGGCATGGGCGTCACCGTCGAGCCCGCGGGCGGCTCGACGGCGCCCACCTCCGCGCCCCTCGCGCTGATGGACTTCCCGACGGCCTGATCCGGGGCGTCGTCGGGATGACGGCCCGGGAGCTCCCTCTGGAGGTCCCGGGCCCGCTCCGTACGTACGGCGGAAGGCCCGCGCGAGCTCAGTCCCGCCGGGGCGGCAGGGGGACGAAGCCGCTGGTACGCGCACGGTAGGCGGCCCAGCCCGGCCTGTCGGCCAGGTGGCGTTCCAGCAGGGCCTTGCCGCTTCCGCCCACGAGCAGCCAACTCATCAGCGCGGGGGCGACGGCGGTCGCCGCCGCGGCGGGCGGACTGTCCACGACGAAGAGGAACAGCCCCCACCAGACGCAGAAGTCCCCGAAGTAGTTGGGGTGCCGGGTCCAGGCCCACAAGCCCCTGTCCATGATCAGGCCGCGGTGCGCCGGATCGGCCTTGAACCGCGCCAGCTGACGGTCCCCCACCGCCTCGAAGGCGAACCCCAGGGCCCACAGCGCGCACCCTGCCCAGACCCACCCGGTGGGCGGGCCGTCCACGTACTGCGCGGCCTGTACGGGGGCGGAGACCAGCCAGACCAGGGCGCCCTGGAGCAGGTACACCTTGCGCAGCGCGTACAGGTCGGGGTGGCCGGGGGCCTTGGCCAGCATGGCCGCGTAGCGGGGGTCCTCGCCGTGGCCGCGTCCGCGGCGGGCGATGTGCAGGGCGAGCCGGAGACCCCAGACCACGGTCAGGACGGTCACCAGGAGACGTCGCACCCCGTCGCCGTCGCCCGCCGACATCCGGTACGAGACGAGGGCGACGGCCGCGAACCCGATGCCCCAGGCGACGTCCACCACCCGGTGCACCCCCTTGTGCAGGGCCACGGTGAAGGTGACGAGCATGACCGCCAGGGCGGCCCCTGCCGCGGGGGCGAGCCCCTGGGCGAACGCCGCCCACCCGAAACCGGTCACCGGCCCGCGCCCAGTCCCTCGTACCAACCGTGCCGGGTGGCGGGCATCGCCGCCGCTCCCGAGGCGCCGGGGCGCACGCAGAGGATCTGGTCGACGCCCATCCGCCGTTCCTCGAAGGCGAGGGCGCCGCCCACCAGGTAGAGCCGCCACACCCGGGCGGTCTCCTCCCCCACCAGCGCGACGAACTCCGGCCAGCGCGCCTCCAGGGTGCGCCGCCACGCCTCCACCGTCAGGACGTAGTGCTCGCGCAGCGATTCGACGTCACGCACTTCGAGTCCGGCTCCCTCCAGCAGCCCGACGGTCTCGCCGAGGGGCCGCATGTGCATGTCGGGGGCGATGTAGGACTCGATGAAGGCGCCGCCCCCGGGTGCGGTGGCTCCCCGGGACATCTGCTGGACGAGCGCCCGGCCCCCGGTACGCAGCACGTCGTGCAGGAGGGCGGTGAACGCGGGGTACTCGGCGTCGCCGACGTGCTCGCCCATCTCGACGGTGGACACCGCGTCGTAGCCGGCCCGGAAGTCCGGCAGGCCCCGGATGTCCCGGTAGTCGCGGTGGTGTACCTCGACACGGTCCTCCAGGCCGAGTTCGGAGACCCTCCGGGTCACGTGGGCGGCCTGTTCGGCGGCGAGCGTGACGGCGGTGACCCGGACGCCGTGGTGGCGCGCCGCGTACAGGGTGAGCGAGCCCCAGCCGCAGCCGATGTCCAGCAGCCTTCCGTCCGGGCCGAGCCCGAGCTTCCGGCAGATCAGTTCGAGCTTGTCGCGCTGTGCGTCGGCCGGTCCGTAGCCGGGCTGTCCCTGGGCTGTCCAGTAGCCGCAGGAGTAGGCCATCGTCTCGTCGAGCAGGAGCGTGTAGAAGGCGTTGGACAGGTCGTAGTGGTGGCTGATGGCGGCCCGGTCCCGTGCCTTGCTGTGGAGGGCCCCGCGCAGCCCCGCCCGGGAGGCCGGCACCGGCGGGCGGGCGCCGAGCGCACCGAGCCGTACGGCGGTGGCCGCAGCCCTGAGCCGGTCGCCGAGTCCGGGCGCGGGCGGGTGCGGCCCCCTCTCCCGGCCTGCCGCGCGCAGGGCGCGCAGTCCGTCGGCGAGGTCGTCCGCGAGGTCGATGTCGCCGGTGATGTACGCCTCGGCGAGGCCGAGTTCGCCGGGCTGCCAGAGCAGCCGGCGCAGGGCGCGGCGGGATCGCACGTGCACGGTCGGCCCGTCGGCCGGGCCGGTCTCGCTGCCGTCCCACATGCGTACGCGTACCGGCAGCGGGCCGCCGAGGAACCGCTCGACCAAGGGTTCGACGCGCTGGGCGGCGCCGTACGGTGCGGCCTCGCGGGCGGCGGCACGCGGCGTGTTCCGGGGGTGCGGCACGGTGGCGGGGTCCGGGACGGCGGTCGCGCCGGGGCCGGGTGCGGCTTGGTCGTGGGGCGGGTTCACGCTGCTCTCCTGCGGTGGGGGTAGGGCCGGGCGGCGGGCGGAAGGATCGGCGGCGGGGCTCACGGCGTCCCGGGGCGGACGAGCAGGACCTGTTCGACGTTGAGGTAGCCCGAGCGGAAGCCGGCCTCGGAGTAGGCGAGGTAGAAGGTCCACATCCGCCGGAAGGTCGCGTCGAAGCCGAGGGCGTCGACCTCCTCGGCACGTTCGTGGAAGCGTTCCCGCCACAGGCGCAGGGTCTCGGCGTAGTGGGTGCCGAACCGGGCGCGACGGTCGGTCCGCAGGCCGGCCCGTGCCGCGTTCTCCTCCAGCGCCCGGCTGGAGGGGATCAGCCCGCCGGGGAAGATGTACTTCTGGATCCAGGTGTGGGTGGCACTCGCCGCCCGCATCCGGTCGTCCGGCATGGTGATGGCCTGGAGGGCGATCCGGCCACCGGGAGCGAGGCGCGCCTCCAGGGTGCGGAAGTAGACGGGCCAGTACTCCTCGCCGACGGCCTCGACCATCTCGACGCTGACGATCGCGTCGTACTCCCCGGTGACCTGCCGGTAGTCGCTCAGGCACACGTCGACCCGGTCCTCCAGTCCGGCGTCCCGGACACGCCGGCGGGCGAGGTCCCGCTGTTCGGCGGAGAGCGTGACCGTGGTGACCCGGGCGCCCCTGGCCGCGGCGCGCAGCGCCAGTTCGCCCCACCCGGTGCCGATCTCCAGCAGCCGGGTGCCCGGGCCCACCTCGGTCAGGTCGAGCAGCCGGTCGATCTTGCGGTGCTGCGCGGCCGGGAGCAGGGTCCGGTCGGCCGGAAACCCCCGGAAGAGGGCGGCGGAGTAGGTCATGGTCTCGTCGAGGAAAAGCGCGAAGAGGTCGTTCGACAGGTCGTAGTGGCGGCTGATGTTGTCCCGTGCGCCGTCCGGGGTGTTGGCCTGTTCAGCGGGCTGCCGCGGCGCCCAGAGCGGGCGCAGCCGCTGGAGCGGCGCGGGGACGAGTTCGGCGACGTGGCCGGCGAGTACGGAGAGCACGGCGACGGGGTCGGGGGCGTCCCACTCCGCCGCCATGTAGGACTCGCCGAAGCCGATGAGCCCGTCGGTCCCGATGCGGCGGAAGAACACGTCGGGGCGGTGGATCTCCAGCAACGGGCCGCCCAGGCCGAGGCGTTCGCCCCCTGCCAGCCGGACGCGCAGCGGGAGGCGGCCCAGGGCGTGGCGGACGACGTGTTCGGCGACGACGGACCTCGGCCGGGAGGCACGACGGGGCCGGACGATGTCGGGCCAGCGCTCCGGGTCGGGGGCGGGGAGCACGGACGGGAAGCAGGGGGAGGTGGACACCTTCACCGCATGCCTTTCTGGGTACGGGGGCGGGGACGCGGGACCACCGGTAGTCCGCGCAGGTGGAGGCGGATGCCGTGGAACCGGATCGCGGCGGAGACCACGACGGTCGGCCAGGGGTGGCGTGCGGCCAGTCGCAGCAGCGCGGCCGGCCCGGCGGGGCGACCGGTGCCCCGCACGGTGGCGGTGAAGGGGCGGCAGCCGTCGCGTTCCAGATGGACGGTCAGTGCGAGTCGGGCCCCGGGTTCCGGCAGCCGCATCCGGTAGGAGCCGTCGACGGGGAAGAACGGCGAGACGTAGAAGTCCTTCTCGGCCGAGGCCGTGCCGTCCGCGCCGGGGCGCAGGAGGTAGGCGTGGCGTTCCCCGTACGTGTTGTGCACCTCGGCGACGACGCAGAGCGGGGAGCCGTCCGCGCGATGGCACCAGTACACGGTGAGGGGATTGAAGACATGGCCGAACACCCGGGCCTGGGTGAGCATGCGCACCGGGCCGTTGCCCAGTTCGACGCCGTGGGCCTCCAGGAACCGGCTGAGCCCGGCGCGGATTCCGGGGGCCGTGCCGCCGAAGTGGTCCCGGGCGTCGAACCGGGCGAGCGGGGCCAGGGGGCGGGGCAGGCGCGGGGGGCGGTCGGGGTCGATGCACCAGAGGTAGGTGCGGTGGCGGAAGGCGTAGCGGCCCGGCCGCGTGCGTACGTGGGTGATGGTGCACGGGTACAGCACCGCACCTCCGGGAACGTCCGTCACCAGGTCACCCCCAGCGCGTGGGCCGCCTCGGCTCCGGAGCGGCAGCCGTCCTCGTGGAAACCCCAGCCGTGGTACGCCCCCGCGAACGCGGTCACCGGTCCGGAGAGCGTGGGCAGCCGTGCCTGGGCGGCGACCGACTCCGGCGTGAAGAGCGGGTGTTCGTAGACCATCGAGGCCCGGACGCTCTTCGGGTCCACCCGTCCGCCGTCGTTCAAGGTGACGACGAAGGTCTCGGGGGCGTCGAGCCGTTGGAGCCGCGTCATGTCGTAGCTGACCGTGACCTGGCGGGCATCGGCCGCGCACGAGGGCATCAGGTAGTTCCAGGAGGCGCGGGCCCTCCTGGAGTCCGGCAGGAGCGTGGTGTCGGTGTGGAGCAGGGTGGTGTTGCGGGAGTACCGGAACGCGCCGAGGATCCGGGTCTCCGCGTCGGTGGGGTCGGCGAGCATCCGCAGGGCCTGGTCGGGATGCGTGGCGACGACCACGCGGTCGTACCTCTCCGTGGTCCCGTCCCCGGTGACCAGTTCGACGCCGTCGTCGTGCCGGCGCAGGGCGCGGACCGGGGTGGCCGTGCGTACCGCGGAGAGCCGCTTCGCCACCAGGTCGACGTAGGACCGGGAGCCGCCGGTGACGGTGCGCCAGACCGGCGAACCGCCGAGGGAGAGCATGCCGTGGTGGGCGAGGAAGCGGAACAGGTAGCGGGCCGGGTAGCGGAGCGCCGTGACCGGGTCGCACGACCAGACGGCGGAGACCACCGGGGTGAGGAAGTGGGCGCGGAAGTAGGCGGAGAAGCGGTGGCGCTCGGCGAACTCCCCCAGCGTGAGGAGCCCTTCGCCACCGGCACCCTCCGGCTCCGCGAGCAGTACGCGAGCGGCCCGGTGGAAACGGGGCACCTCGGCGAGCATCCGCAGATAGGAGGGGCGCAGAGCCGCGCGGGGCCGGGCGAAGAGCCCTGACGCTCCCAGGGCGCCCGCGTATTCGAGCCCGCACCCCTCGCACCGGACGGACATCGACATCTCCGACTCCTGGGTACGGACACCGAGTTCGTCGAAGAGCCGCAAGAGATGCGGATAGGTCCGGCGGTTGTGGACGATGAAGCCCGAGTCGACGTGGTGCACCCGGCCGTCCGACGAGGTCAGCTCGTGGGTGTGTGCGTGCCCGCCGGGACGGTCGTCCGCCTCGTAGAGCGTGACGTCGTCGGTCTTCGTGAGCACATGCGCGGCCGTCAGCCCCGCCACCCCGCTCCCGACCACGGCCGTGCGCCGCCGTACCGCTGCCATTCCCGCTCCTTCCGCCAGTCCGTCCCTCGCCGCCACGGCCGCCCTGAACGGGGCCGCGAGCTGCGGGGCGCCGGTCGAACAGGCGCCCCACGAAGTTGTTCGTCGCCGACGGCCACGCGGATTGGCCGGAACCAGGGCGTGATCCATTCGAGTGAACGACCAATCCGTCGGCCGCCCGGCCCCGAATCCCTCGTGTGACAGCAGATCGGAACGAAGCGCGAAGGCAGGGGCCCACCGGGTCCCGGCGCTCCCGCTGGGTGCGCGCCGCACTGGCCGCGCTCAGCGGGCTGATCGCCGGGTTCTGCGCCCTGTGCGTCGCGGAGTTGGCCGCGGCGGCCGTACGTCCGGAGGCGGGCCCCGTCACGGCGGTGGGGGGAGCGGTCATCGACCGCACTCCCCCCGCGGTGAAGGACTTCGCCGTCCGGAACTTCGGCACGGACGACAAGCTGGTGCTGCAACTGGGCATCCTCGTGCTGCTGGCGCTCTTCGCGCTGGCGGTGGGGGTCCTGGCGCTGCGTCACCGGCGGGTCGGCGCGTCGGCCGTTCTGCTCTTCGGGCTGGTCGGAGCGGTGGCGGCGGTGGGGCGGCCCGAGGGCAGCCCGTCGGACGCGCTGCCCTCGGTGGTCGGTGCGGTCGTCGCGGCAGGAGTGCTGTACTTCCTCGCCGGACGGCTGGCCCCGGTCCCCGCTCCGGCCCAGGTCCCGTCTCCGTCTCCCGCGGCTGGGGAGACGGAAACGGGACCGGTACACGCCCCGGACGCGGAGGCGGGTCCCGCGCCCGCCTTCGACCGCCGGGGCTTCGTGATCGCCG
>NZ_JBSFVR010000086.1:0-24594 GCF_053592415.1 Streptomyces sp. NPDC002690
CCACCGGCCCGTCCCCGGCGCCCGGGAGGCAGCGGGCCGCCCTGCCGGGGACGCCGTACGGCCGGAGACCGACGGTCCGACGGTCCGCGGCCAGCGAGGCTGACCGCGGCGGGGCCCTTCGGCGCCCCGTCCCTCAGGCCGATTCCCGGCCCACCAGCACCGAGGGGAAGACGACGGACGGCGCGGGCCCCTCGGAGGTACGTATCTGCCGCAGCAGCAGCCGGGCCATCTCGGCCGCCATCTCCTCCACCGGCTGGCGCACCGTCGTCAGCGGCGGATCGCAGGCCAGCGCCGCACTGCTGTCGTCGAACCCCACCACCGCGACGTCGGACGGCACGTCGAGGCCCGCCCGCAACAGGACCGGCAGCGCGCCCAGCGCCATCAGGTCCGACGCCACGAACACCCCGTCCAGGTCCGGGCGGTCCCCCAGCAACCGCTTCATCGCCGACGCCCCGCCCGCATGGGTGAAGTCGCCCTCGGCGCTCGGCACGTCCGTGATCCCGTGCGCCGCCAGCGCCTCCAGGAACCCGCTCAGCCGGGCCCGTCCCGCGGGCCGGTCCTGCGGACCCGCCACCGTCACCAGCCGCCTGCGTCCCAGCGCGACCAGATGGTCCGCCGCGAGACCCGCTCCGGCGTGCTGATCCGCCTCCACGTGCGTGAGCGGGGTGGGCTGCGCCGGAGCGCTCGCCAGCACGGCGGGCAGCCGGGTCCCGTGCAGCAGTCCGGGCAGCGGGTCGTCGGAGTGCGAGGAGATCAACACCACCCCGTCGACGTGCCCCTGCCGCAGGTACGACAGCAACTGCCCCCGGGAGACCGCGTCGTCCGCCAGCATCAGCACCATCTGGATGCCCGCCGGCCGCAACACGTCCAGCAGACCGGTGACGACCCGCCCGAAGTGCGGGTCGGAGAACATCCGCCCGACGAACGGCTCGGCCACCGTGCGGCGTTCGCGCTCGGAGACCACCAGCGCGATCGAGTCGGTGCGCCGGGTCACCAGCGAACGCGCCGCGCGGTTCGGCACGTACCCCGTGGCGGCGACCGCCTCTTCGACGACCTGGCGCAGCACCGGATCGACCGTGGTCGCCCCGTTGATCACCCGGGAGACGGTGGCGCGGGAGACACCGGCCACCGCGGCAACGTCCTCCAGGGTCGCGGGACGCACGGGAGGTGACACATCGGCAGTCATGCAGCATTTATACCGGGACCGGGTGCGGCCCGGACGGTGAGCCGGCAACGGAGGTGATCTTCCGGGGTGATCTTCGGAGGTGATTTCCGAAAGGTGACCCCGAGGCCGGAATCGGCCGCCGCCGTCCGTACGGTTCGTTGTCAGTGGTGGACGGCAGGATGGTCGCCATGACGAACTCAGCCGTCGCGCTCGCCGACGCCACCGCCTACGCCGCCGCCGTCGAGGAGGCCACCCGCGCCGCCGCCGCGTACTACGCCACCGGGGACAGCGCGCTCGACGACGACGCGTACGACCGGCTGGCGCGCGCGATCGCCGCCTACGAAACGGCACATCCCGAGGACGTGCTGGCCGACTCGCCCACCGGCAAGGTCGCGGGCGGCGCGGCGGTCGGGGACGTCCCCCACACCGTCCCGATGCTCTCGCTGGACAACGTCTTCTCCGGCGAGCAGTTCGCGACCTGGACCGCCTCGCTGGAGCGCCGGATCGGCAGACCCGTCGAGGCGTGGAGCGTCGAGCCCAAGCTCGACGGCCTCGCGGTGGCCGCCCGTTACCGCGCGGGACGGCTGGAACGCCTCGTCACCCGGGGCGACGGCACCGCCGGCGAGGACGTCTCGCACGCCATCGGGACCGTCCTCGGACTGCCCGAGGAGCTCGCGGCGCCGGTCACCATCGAGATGCGCGGCGAAATACTCATGACCACCGAGCAGTTCGAGCAGGCCAACACCGTCCGCACCGCCCACGGCGCGTCCCCCTTCGTCAACCCGCGCAACGGCGCCGCAGGCACCCTGCGCGCCAAGGACCGGCCCTACCGCGTCGAGATGACCTTCTTCGCCTACGGCGCGCTTCCGCTGCCGGACTCGGGCGACCTCGCGGAGCGACTGCGCGAACTGCCGCACGGCGAGGTCCTCGCGTACGTCGCCGGCCTCGGCGTGCACACGGCGGCCGACACCCCCGTCGCCCCACGCACCCTCGGGACGGTCGAGGACGTACTCGCACGGGTGGAGGAGATCGCCACGCTCCGGGCCTCCCTGGCCTTCGGCATCGACGGCATCGTCATCAAGGCGGACCGCCCCGCCGACCAGCGCGAGGCGGGCAACGGCACCCGTGCGCCGCGCTGGGCCATCGCGTACAAACTCCCCGCCGTGGAGAAGGTCACCCGGCTGCTCGCCGTCGAGTGGAACGTCGGCCGTACGGGCATCATCGCCCCGCGCGCCGTGCTGGAACCCGTGGAGATCGATGGTTCGACGGTCGGCTTCGCCACCCTGCACAACCCCGCCGACATCACCCGCCGCGACCTGCGCATCGGCGACATGGTGATGGTCCACAAGGCGGGCGACATCATCCCGCGCGTGGAGGCGCCCGCCGTCCACCTGCGGACGGGCGAGGAGACGCCGATCGAGTTCCCCGACGTCTGCCCGCAGTGCGGCTCCGCGATCGACACGAGCGAGCAGCGCTGGCGGTGCGTCCGGGGCCGCGACTGCCGGCTGGTCGCCTCCCTCTCCTACGCCGCCGGCCGGGACCAGCTCGACATCGAGGGCCTCGGGGCGACCCGGGTCGTCCAGCTCGTCGAAGCGGGTCTCGTCTCGGATCTCGCCGACCTCTTCACCCTGGAGCGCGAGCAGTTGCTCGGCCTGGAGCGGATGGGGGAGACGTCCACGGACAACCTCCTCGCGGCTCTCGACACGGCGCGCTCCCGCCCGCTCTCCCGCGTCTTCTGCGCCCTCGGCATACGCGGCACAGGCCGCTCGATGTCCCGCCGCATCGCCCGGTACTTCGCCACGATGGACCGGATCGTCGCCGCCGACGCCGAGACGCTCCAGCGGGTGGACGGCATCGGCACGGAGAAGGCCTCGGCCGTCGTCGCCGAACTGGTCGAGCTGGCCCCGCTGATCGAGAAGCTCGTGAAGGCGGGCGTCAACATGACCGAGCCGGGCGCCACTCCGCCGCCGGAGCCCGGCACGGAGGAGCCGGCCGCCGACGCCGCCGCATCGGCCGAAGGGAACGGCACCCCCGCCCACGGCGGACCGGAACTGCCCCTGGCCGGAATGACCGTCGTGGTCACCGGGGCGATGACCGGAGCGCTGGAGAAGCTCTCCCGCAACCAGATGAACGAACTCGTCGAGCGCGCGGGCGGGAAGTCCTCGTCCAGCGTCTCCGGGCGCACCAGCCTGCTGGTCGCCGGGGAGAAGGCGGGCTCGAAGCGCACCAAGGCGGAGGGCCTCGGCGTACGCATCGCCACGCCCGAGGAGTTCGCCGAGCTCATCGCCACACACCTGGAGGCGGAGGGAGAGGCCGCCTGAGGGCCGGGGGCGGGGCCCGGCACGGGGCCCCGGTGCGGGTGTCCGTACGGGGATTCCTACGTACCCGAGCCGCTCCATCGGACCTCGCCGTCCTCCACCACCCCGGACGCCCGCAGCCCGAGTGCCCGGGCGATGCCCGTCGATGCGTCGTGCCCGGGGCGGATGTACGCGACCAGTTCGCCCACGCCCCGCGCGCGCAGCCAGGAGGCCATGGCGAGCGCCCCCTCGCGCCCGTATCCCGCGCCCTGATGGCCGACGCCGATCACCCAGGCGACCGAGGCCTCGACCGACGCCTCGGTCGAGTGCCCGGCGGCGGGCCGCCGGTACAACGTGGCCTGGACCGTGCCGATCAGCACCCCGTCCGACGTCCTGCGCAGCATCCAGTTCAGCCACCCCTGCGAGCCGTCCGGCGACCGGCCCGCCGACTGGCGCGCGTACCGCGCTTCGAGCTGCGCGAGTGAGTCGGGCGTCCCACCGGTCCAGGTGTGAAGCCGGACATCGCCGAACACGGACACCGCCTCGTGGGCGTGCTCCACGCGGAGCGGTTCCAGGGAGAGCCGTGGTGTCACCAGGGGAACCGCGGTGAGCCATGGGGTCGGTCGAGCAGGCATCGGCGCAACCTAGCGCGAATCAGCGGCGGGGGACAGCGAATCCGCGGCCGAGGAGGCGAGCCGGCCGAGCGACAGCGTGTCGGTGATGGCGCCACGAACGCGAAGGACGGGACAATCCGACGCCCCCACTGATCGGAGCGCACCGATGCCGACCCTGCTGCGCGAGGCATGGACCACTCTGACCCCCGATCCGGCAGGACGGCACGGTCCACTGCCGCCCCTGCTGCTCGTCCTGACCGTCGTCACCGGTCTGGTGGACGCGGTCAGCTACCTGGAACTGGGACGGGTCTTCGTCGCCAACATGACCGGCAACGTCGTGTTCACCGGGTTCGCCCTCGCCGGGGCACCGGGGTTCTCGCTCGCCGCCTCCTTGGTGGCCCTGGCCGCCTTCGTGGCGGGGGCCTTCGCCGGAGGGCTGATCGTCCATCGGACCCGTGCGTCCGGGCACCGGGGCCGGCTGCTGCTGTACGCCCTGCTCGCCGAGACCGTGTGCGTGGTGGCGGCCGTCGTCGTCACCCTGGCCTCCGGTACCCCGTACGTGGGCGGTGTGCGGTTCACGCTCGTCGTACTGCTCGCCCTCGGCCTCGGTACCCAGAACGCGGCCTCCAGGGCACTCGCCGTGCCGGATCTCACCACGACCGTGCTGACGCTCACGATCACCGGCACGGCCGCCGACAGCCGGCCGGCCGGCGGGGCGGGCAGCCGGGCGGGGCGCCGGACGCTCTCCGTCGCCGCGATGTTCCTGGGTGCGCTCGGCGGCGCACTGGCCGTCCTGAACGGGCTGCCGAGACTTCCGCTGCTGCTCGCCGCCGTCCTCCTGGTGGCGGTGACGCTCGCGGCGGTGCCGGCGGCGAGGGGCGCCCGGGCGTGGGCCGCCACCGGTGGTGCTTGAGCCGTGTCGGGCGGGACGTTCGGGGGACGTCCGGCGGATCATGACCGCAGATGTCGGACGCCCCCGGTACGGTGCCCGCCGTCCCGGACCACCGTCCTCGAAATCCGAACCGTCCGTGAAGGAGCCACGCATGCCCACCGAACCGCTGACGCCGGCCGAGATCGAGGAAGGGCTGGGCGAACTGCCCGGCTGGGAGCACGAGGGGGACCGGCTGACCCGTGCCTACCGGCTTCCGTCCCACTTCGCCGCCGCCGCGTTCACCCTGCACATCGCCCGGATCCAGGACGAACTGAACCATCACTCGGATCTGGCGCTCGGGTACGACACCGTCTCCCTCGCCGTGCACACCCATGACGCCGGCGGCGCCGTCACGGCCAAGGACCTCGCACTGGCCGCCCGGGTGACCGCCGCGGCGCCGGCCCACGGCGCCGAGTAAGGGCTGCGGGACACCCTCCACGGAGCGTCGAGCGGGGCGGACACGCCGACGGCGTCCCACCGCGGCTGTGGTGGGACGCCGTCGAGCCGGACGCGCGCGTCGGGGACCGCGTGTCCGAAAGGGGTCAGTTGAACTCTGCCGGGTTCGGGCCGAGGCGCTTGCCCTCGTCGAGTGCGGCGAAGGCGGCCAGGTCGTCCGCGTCCAGCTCGAAGTCGAACACGTCGATGTTCTCGGCGATCCGCGACGGCGTCACGGACTTCGGGATCACGACGTTGCCGAGCTGGAGGTGCCAGCGCAGCACCACCTGGGCCGGCGTACGGCCGTGCTTCTGGGCCACCGCGACGACGGTCGGAACCTCGAGGAGACCCCGGCCCGAGCCGAGCGGGGACCACGCCTCGGTGGCGATGGAGTGCTTGGCGTGCGTGGCGCGGGACTCGGCCTGCTGGAGCTGCGGGTGGAGCTCGATCTGGTTGATCACGGGGACCACCGAGGTCTCGGCGACGAGCCGCTCGATGTGCTCCGGCAGGAAGTTCGAGACGCCGATCGCCTTCGTGCGGCCGTCGGCGAGGAGCTTCTCGAAAGCCCGGTACGTGTCGACGTAACGGTCCTTCTCGGGCGTCGGCCAGTGGATCAGGTACAGGTCGACGTAGTCCAGGCCCAGCTTGTCCAAGGAGGCGTCGAAGCCCTTCAGCGTGGCGTCGTAGCCCTGGTCGTCGTTCCACAGCTTCGTGGTGACGAAGAGCTCGTCGCGCGCCACACCGGAGGCGGCGATGGCCTTGCCCGTGCCCGACTCGTTCCCGTAGATCGCGGCGGTGTCGATGCTGCGGTATCCGGCTTCGATCGCCGTGGCGACAGCGCGCTCCGCCTCGTCGTCCGGCACCTGCCAGACACCGAAACCGAGCTGCGGCATGTCGACGCCGTTGTTGAGGCTGAGGGAGGGGACCTTGCTCACGAGCGGTCGATCCTAACGTCGATGGTAATGACACCTGCCGCAACGACCGGGGCGACCGATCCATTCCCGGATTCGCCCCGAAGGCCGTCCGACAGGAACGGGCGGTCCCGAACGGAACAGCGGGAACAGCCGTGGGTCCCTCGACCGGTTCCCGGGGACCGCCCTCCGTAATCCTCTCCCCCCGCCCCTTCCCTGGCCCGCTCCCCACGCGGGTGGCCCGGTCCGGCGGCGGCCCGGGCCGTGCTCAGCCGTAGAGCGCGTCCACCTCGACCGAGTACGCGGTCTCGATCGCCTTCCGCCTCAGCTTCAGCGACGGCGTGAGCAGGCCGCGCTCCTCGCTGAACCGGTGCGCCAGGATGCGGAACGTACGGATCGACTCCGCCTGCGAGACGGCGGTGTTGGCCGCCACCACCGCGCGCCGGACCTCCATCTCCAGGTCCGGGTCCCGGACGAGTTCGGCCGGTGGCAGGGGGCCCCGCCCCTGCATCGCGAGCCAGTGCTCCACGGCCTCCTGGTCCAGCGTCACCAGCGCCGCGATGTAGGGGCGGTCGTTGCCGACCACGATGCACTGGGCGACCAGCGGGTGTGCCCGTACCCGCTCCTCGAGACCGGCGGGGGAGACGCTCTTGCCTCCCGAGGTCACCAGGATCTCCTTCTTCCGCCCGGTGATCGTCAGGTAGCCGTCCTCGTCCAGCGCCCCGAGATCGCCCGTGGCGAGCCAGCCGTCGTGCACCACGGCGGCCGTCGCTTCCGGGTTGCCCAGATAGCCCGCGAACACCTGGCCTCCGTGCACCCACACCTCGCTGTCCTCGGCTATGTGCACGGTGGTGCCCGGGATGGGCTGGCCCACGGTTCCGTACCTGACGCGGCCGGGAGGGTTGCCGGTCGCCGCGGCGGTGGTCTCGGTGAGGCCGTATCCCTCGTAGATCTCGATGCCCGCGCCCGCGAAGAACAGCCCCAGCCGCCGTTCCATGCCCGAGCCGCCGGACATCGCGTGGCGTATCCGGCCGCCCATGGCGTCGCGGAACTTCTTGTAGACGACCTTGTCGAAGAACTGGTGCTGCACGCGCAGGCTCGGTGACGGGCCGGGGCCCGTGCCGAAGGTCCGCTGTTCCAGCGCCTCCGCGTACCGGACGGCGACCTCCACGGCCTTGTCGAACGGGCCGATCCGCCCCTCCGCCTCGGCCCGGCGTCGGGCACCGTGGAAGAGCTTCTCGAATATGTAGGGGACGGCCAGGACGAACGTCGGCCGGAACGACTCCAGGTCCGGCATGAGGGCGCCGGCCGAGAGCTCGGGCTGATGGGCGAGTGTCACGCGGTTGCGCAGGGAGGCGACCTCCACCATGCGCCCGAAGACGTGGGCGAGCGGCAGGAAGAGCAGGGTGGACGGCTCGTCGCCCGGTCTGGAGCGGAAGACCGGCTCCCAGCGTTGGGCCATGGTGTCGGTCTCGAACATCAGGTTGGCATGGGTGATCAGACAGCCCTTCGGGCGGCCCGTCGTTCCCGAGGTGTACACGACGGTGGCCACGGAGTCGGGTGTCACCGCACGCCGGTGGCGGTGCACCACCTCGTCGTCGATCCGGGTCCCTGCCTCCATCAGCTCGGCGACCGCGTCGCCGTCGAGCTGCCACAGCCGCTTCAGCCGGGGCAACCGGTCGATCACCGAGCCCACCGTCATGGCGTGGTCCTCGTGCTCCACCATGATCGCGGCGACCTCCGCGTCGTGCAGCATCCACAGGACCTGTTCGGCCGAGGACGTGGGGTAGACCGGCACCGACTGGGCGCCCAGTGTCCACAGGGCGAAGTCGAAGAGCGTCCACTCGTAGCGTGTACGGGACATCAGGGCGACCCGGTCGCCGAACCGGATGCCGTGCGCCACGAGCCCCCGAGCGAGGGCCAGCACCTCGTCGCGGAAGGTCTCGGCAGTGACGTCCTGCCACTGCCCGTCCGCGTCCTTCCGGCCGAACGACACCCGTTGCGGATCATCGTGCGCCTGTTCGAAGACGGTGTCGGCAAGGCCCCCGACCGGACGTCGTGCGGCTGCCATGGGTGGGACGGTGAACTCGCGCAATGACCTGCTCCTTACGGCGCTCCGCACAGCGCCGCGACGCTACCCCAAGGAGAGGGTGCTTGGGAGAGGAAAAGGCCCGCCCGCTCGGGCGGGCGGCGCCGCCCATGCGTCGAAATCCGGCCAGATGGGCAACGCTCGGGCGCACTTCTGACCCTGGAGTAAGCACGCGCCACCCTTTCTGCACAGAATCTGTACAGGTGGGAGGCGTGCGCACGTCCAGTCGAGGCCCCGGGGCTGCCCTCCGGCACGACCGAGCGCCGGTCCGCGGATCGGCGGATCGGCGGGTCAGGAGACGGGTGGCGTGGCGTCCCGGTCCTCCCGGTCCTCCCGGGGCGTGACGTCCCCCGGGCCGCCGAAGCCCCGGTGCAACCGGTCCCCGCCCGTCAGGATCGCGGCGGCCAGGGCGTCCGCCGCCTCCGGTGAGCCGCCCCTGCGGTGGCCGTGCAGCAGGACGAAGTCGACATCGCCGAGGTCCGGCAGCCCGGCCCGGGCCGGTACCTCCACCAGCCCCGGCGGGATGAGCCCGCGGGTGTGGGCCATCACGCCCAGCCCGGCGCGGGCCGCCGCGACGAGCCCGCTCAGACTGGTGCTCGTGCATGCCAGCCGCCAGGACCGGCCGTGCCGTTCCAGCACTTCCAGCGCGCGGGCCCGGGTGATGCCGGGCGGCGGAAAGACGATCAGCGGCAACGGCCGTTCCGGGTCGATCCGCAGCTGCGGCGCCCCGATCCAGGTCAGGGCGTCCCGTCCGACCAGATCCCCGTGCGTGTCCCCGGCCCGCCGCTTGGCCAGCACCAGGTCCAGCCGACCGGCGGCGAGCGACTGGTGGAGCGAGCCGGACAGCTCCACCGTCAGCTCCAGCTCGACCTCCGGGTGCTCCTTGCGGAACCCCTCCAGGATCTCGGGCAGCCGGGTCAATACGAAGTCCTCCGAAGCGCCGAAGCGCAGCCGCCCGCGCAGCCGGGTCCCGGCGAAGAAGGCGGAGGCCCGTTCGTGCGCCCGCAGGATCGTTCCGGCGAAACCGAGCATCGCCTCGCCGTCCTCCGTGAGGTCCACCCGGTGCGTGTCCCGTGTGAACAACTGCCGGCCCGTGGCTTCCTCCAGCCGCCGGACGTGCTGGCTCACCGTGGACTGCCGGACGCCGAGCCGGCGTGCGGCCCGGGTGAAGCTCAGGGTCTGGGCGACGGCCAGGAAGGTACGGAGCTGCGCGGGGTCGTACATGGAGGCAGGGTATCGCGCGGTTATCGAGATCCGTGATCACAGTGAGTTCGGTATGCGGGTTTCCCGATGGAGCCGGTCGGTAGCAGAATGGCGACTGTATACATTCGACCGTGAGACGAACGTGGAGCACATGAGCCCCCGCATCCTGAGGCTGCCGAACTGGCTGCCCGTCGACCCGTACATCCTGGCGCTCATCGGGACTGTCGTGGTCGCCGCGCTGCTCCCGGCGTCGGGCACCGCCGCCGACGTGGCGGGCGACACCTCCACCGGCGCGGTCGCGTTCCTCTTCTTCCTCTACGGCACCCGCCTCTCCACGGCCGAAGCGATGGACGGCCTGCGCCACTGGCGGCTCCACCTGACCGTGCTGTGTTCCACCTTCGTGGTCTTCCCGCTGCTGGGGCTGGCGAGCAAGGGCCTCGTCCCCTTCGTGCTGAGCCCGCAGCTCCAGTCCGGGTTCCTCTTCCTCTGCCTGGTGCCCTCCACCATCCAGTCGTCGATCGCCTTCACCTCGATCGCACGCGGAAACGTTCCCGCCGCGATCTGCGCGGGCTCCTTCTCCAGCATCGCCGGGATCGTGATCACGCCGTTGCTCGCCGCTCTCCTGCTCGGCGGCTCCGCCGGAGGCTTCTCCACCGACTCCCTGGTGAAGATCGTCCTGCAGCTGCTCGTCCCCTTCCTGGTGGGACAGCTGCTGCGCCGCTGGACCAGCGGCTTCCTCGGACGCCACAAGAAGATCCTGGGCTACGTCGACCGGGGTTCCATCCTGCTCGTCGTCTACACCGCGTTCAGCGAGGGCATGGTCGCCGGCATCTGGCACCAGGTGACCGCACTGCGGCTCGTCGCGCTGCTGGCCGCCGAGGCGGTCCTGCTGGCCGTCATGCTCCTGATCACCTGGCAGGGGGCGAAGCGGCTCGGCTTCGACCGCGCCGACCGGATCGCCATCCAGTTCGCCGGATCGAAGAAGAGCCTGGCCTCCGGGCTGCCGATGGCCAGCGTCCTGTTCGGCGCGCACGCGAGCCTCGCGGTCCTGCCGCTGATGCTCTTCCACCAGATGCAGCTGATGGTCTGCGCGGTCATCGCGAAGCGCCGCTCCCGCGACCCGGAGGAGCCGGAGGCGGACTCGGGCTCCGTCTCCGGGGCGGCCGTGGGGAGCGCGGCGGCCACGGCGGGCTGACGAGGACAGAAGCTTTCGCGGGCGGGGCCTCGGAGGACCGGGCCCCGCCCGTCCGCGTACGGGCGGGCGCTCCCCAGCTTCTTCTCGGCTCCCTCCCGGTTCCCTCTCAGCTCCCGGAGTCCGGGGCCTCCAGCGCGATCCGGTGCTCGCCCGCGTACACGTTCATCGACGGCCCCCGCAGGAAACCGACCAGGGTCAGCCCGCTTTCGGCCGCCAGGTCGACGGCGAGCGACGAGGGCGCCGACACCGCGGCCAGGACCGGGATCCCGGCCATCACCGCCTTCTGCGCGAGCTCGAACGAGGCCCGCCCCGATACCAGCAGGACCGACCGCGACAGTGGCAGCCGGTCGTCCGTCAGGGCCCGCCCGACCAGCTTGTCGACCGCGTTGTGGCGGCCGACGTCCTCCCGGACGTCCACGAGCTCGCCCTCCTCGGAGAAGAGGGCCGCCGCGTGCAGCCCGCCGGTCCGGTCGAAGACCCGCTGCGCCGCCCGCAGCCGGTCGGGCAGGGCCGAGAGCAGCTCGGGCGTCACCCGTACCGGAGGCTCGTCGGCCACCGGATGGCGGGTCGTCGTCCGTACCGCGTCGAGACTGGCCTTGCCGCAGAGGCCGCACGACGACGTCGTGTACACATTGCGTTCGAGGGTGATGTCGGGAACCACGACGCCCGGCGCCAGCTGCACGTCCACCACGTTGTACGTGTTGACGCCGTCCGCCGTCGCCCCGGCGCAGTAGACGATCGACCGGACCTCGGACCCGGCGCCGATGACGCCCTCGCTGACCAGGAACCCGGCCGCCAGCGCGAAGTCGTCGCCGGGGGTGCGCATCGTGATGGCGAGGGGTTTGCCGTTGAGGCGGATCTCCAACGGTTCCTCGGCGACGAGCGTGTCGGCGCGGCTCGACACCGCTCCGTCCCGGATGCGGAGAGTGCGGCGTCGCTCGGTGACCCGTCCCATGGTTCAGACCCGATTCCTGTACGTGGGGAAGGCCTCGGCGGCCCTTGCGGCGGAGGCACCCGCCCTCCCGGGCCGTCGCGCGGTCCAGGCCGGCTTCACGATCTCATGGCCCGCCACGCGGGCCGGGAGCCGCAGGTGCCCCGTTCCCGCAGCCTTAGCTGCTGTCCGGTGGATCGTGGGCGGTGTGCCGTGTGCCGTGTGCCGTGTGCGGTGGATCGTGGCCGGTGGCCGGTGGCCGGTGGCCGGTGGCCGTCCCGCCCGCGCGGGGAACGGAACCTGACGGCACGCCGGGAGCGAAAACGGCGGAATGCCGCCCGTCCGGACCACGCCTGTCGCCAAGGCTCCAACCCGCGGTCCGTAATCCTGTCGGATCACGTGCCCCCGTACCGGACAGTAGCGACCAACACTGGATGGTTCCTGCCATACGTAGCGAGGGGAACCCGTACATGACCGGCTCACGTGTCGTGGCGCTCGGCCACTACCAGCCCGCGAAGGTACTGACCAACGACGATCTTGCCGCCATGGTCGACACCAGCGACGAGTGGATCACCAGCCGCGTCGGCATCAGAACCCGTCATGTGGGGGGCCCGGACGAACCGGTGGACGAGCTGGCCGCGCACGCCGCCGCCAAGGCGCTCGCGGCGGCGGGACTCCAGGCGTCCGAGATCGATCTCGTCCTCGTGGCGACTTCCACGGCCATCGACCGCTCGCCCAGCATGTCGGCCCGGGTCGCCGCACGGCTGGGCATGGGCTCCCCGGCGGTAATGGACATCAACGTGGTCTGCTCGGGCTTCACCCACGCACTCGCCACCGCCGACCACGCGATCCGCGCCGGCGCGGCCACCCGCGCGCTGGTCGTCGGCGCCGACAAGATGGGCGACATCGCCGACTGGACCGACCGCAGCACCTGCGTCCTGGTCGGCGACGGAGCGGGCGCCGCCGTGGTCGTGGCGGAGCCGGACGGCACGGGCACGCCGGGTATCGGTCCGGTGCTGTGGGGTTCGGTGCCGGAGATGGGCAACGCCGTGCGGATCGAGGGGACGCCGCCGCGCTTCGCCCAGGAGGGCCAGTCCGTCTACCGCTGGGCCACCACGCAACTGCCGCCCATCGCGCGCCGCGTGTGCGAGAAGGCGGGGATCGCCCCCGAGGACCTGGCGGCGGTCGTACTGCACCAGGCGAACCTCAGGATCATCGAACCGGTGGCCCGCAAGATCGGTGCGGTCAACGCGGTCATCGCCCGGGACGTGGTGGACTCCGGCAACACCTCCGCGGCGTCCATCCCCATGGCCCTCTCCAAGCTGGTGGAGCGGGGCGAGATCGAGAGCGGCGCGCCCGTGCTGCTCTTCGGCTTCGGGGGCAACCTCTCCTACGCCGGCCAGGTCATCCGCTGCCCGTGAGACGTCTGGCGTCCGAGCGCCGTCGCCATCCGTGAGACAGCTGTGTGCGTGCGGATCTTGATCAGTAGACTGTAGACGATAAGCAATTACTCGCCGCCCGGAGGGGGAGCGCGATGTTGTTTGCAGGACTGCCGCAGGGGGCCGTGCCGAAGCTGGAACGACCGGGCCCGTTGCGCGAACGCGTGTACGAGGCGCTGCTCGAACTCATCACCATCCGCGCTCTGCGGCCCGGTCAGCATCTGGTGGAGAGCGAACTGGCCGGCCAGCTCGGCGTGTCCCGGCAGCCGGTGCGCGAGGCGCTCCAGCGGCTCAACACCGAGGGGTGGGTCGATCTGCGCCCGGCCCAGGGTGCCTTCGTGCACGAGCCGACCGAGGAGGAGGCCGACCAGCTGCTCTCGGTCCGCACCCTGCTGGAGGCCGAGGCCGGGCGGCTTGCCGCCGCCCACGCGGACGCGGACGGTGTGGCGGCGCTGGAGGAGCTCTGCGACCGGGGCGAGGCGGCGGTCGCCGAGGACGACGTCGATCTCGCGGTCGCACTGAACGCCGAGTTCCACGCCAAGGTCATGGAGCTGGCCGGGAACGTCGTGCTGTCGGCCCTCGCCGCCCAGGTCGGGCGCCGGGTCCGCTGGTACTACACACCGGTGGCCCGACGACGGGGTAAGCAGTCCTGGACCGAGCACCGTGAGCTGATCGCCGCCATCGCGACCCACGACGAGCGGCGCGCCACGGAGGTCATGCGGGCGCACACGGAGCACACCCGCCGGACGTACCACCAGCGCGAGAAGGGCTAACCCGGGCGCGGTCCCGGCCCGGGGCCCGACGTGCGGTTCCCGCCCGGGGCGGGACGGGTGCCGGCCGGTCAGCCGATCCCCTTCCGGTCCGGGACCAGCGCGAACGTCCGCTCCGCGTGCTCCGGCGACGTCCGCTCCACCGCCATGACCAGGAGCGCGCGGTGCCTGAGCAGCGGCGCCTCGCGCTCCGCCGGTACGGCCGCCAGCAGATCGTCCAGACCGGCAAGGAGCCGTCTGGTGACCTGCGGTCCCGCCTCCGGAACGCATCGCCTGACCTCCTCGAACGCCAGATCCACGAGGTCGTCCCACTCCGGCGTCTCCCGCACGAGCCGCACCTCGCCCCGGTGGTCGCGGTGGCGCACCGTACCGAGCGGCCGGTCCGCCAGCGCCGCCAGGAACTGCACCGTCCGGTCCAGGCACTGCACCGCGGTGGTCGGATCGTTCACGGCGGCGGACAGGGCGTGCAGTGCGATGTCCGAGAGCTGCCGCAGGCCGAACGACGGATCGCGGCGCAGCGTGCGCTCGACACCCACCGACACGGCGTCGCCCGGTACGGACCCGGCGCCGGTTCCGACGCCGTGCACCGCCAGCAAGGGCATGCCGGGCACCAGGAAGTCCCCCGTGCGGGGGAGTAGCCGCAGAACCACCCCGCGCCGACGGGCCACCCGTACGAGCCTTGCCGCGTCCACGTCGCGCAGCACCCCCGCCCGGCCCTCGTACCGCACCCGCCCGGTCTCCGGCGGCAGGCACCCGGGGATGCGCGCCGCCTCCTCGCGGTTCTCCTCGTGGGGCTGGTGCTCCAGCGCGCGCAGGGAGTCGCGGGTGATCCGGTCGACGACCGGGCCGACCTGGAGCAGTCGCAGCGTGGACGACACGTACGTGATGAAGAGCAGCAGGCTCAGGGCGACCATGGCCAGGGTCAGCAGGCTCTGCAGCACCGGCACGGAGGTCAGACGTGGGATCTCCGTCTCGCTCTCGTACGAGGTCAGGACCAGGAGCGAGAAGACGAAGGTCGCCAGGAACACCGTCAGGGTGAGCTTGGTGATCCGGCTCCGCACGAAGATCCGGACGATGCGGGGCGTCAGCTGCCCGCTCGCCATCTGTACGGCCACCAGCGAGATGCTGAAGACGACCCCGATGAAGGTCATCATCGCCGCGCTGACGGTGGTGACGACCGTACGCGCGTCGTTGGCGAAGGACGCCAGATCGCCCAGCTCCCGGTACGCCTTGTCGACCCGCAGGTGCGTGACGATCGCGGAGTCCAGAGTCGAGACCCCCCACCAGAGGAGGAAAGCGCCCAGGAGTCCCGCGGCCGGAGCGAACCAGAAGGTGTCCCGCAGATGCTCGCGCAGGTCCGAGAGGGCGAAAGGGTGCAGGTGGTACCGGACATTCATGACCGCGAAGGTAGCCCGCGCGGCAGTGGGTAGCCGTGCGGTGACACACCGTACGGCTGCGGGCCCGGCGGCCCGGAAACCGTCCCCCGTGATGCCCGGCACCGCACTGACCACGGGAAACGGGGGTGATCGGGGGTCCAAACCCCTGGTATTGTTCTCTTTGTCGGAGCGGGAAACACCGCGAACGACAGACACCTTGTCCGGGTGGCGGAATGGCAGACGCGCTAGCTTGAGGTGCTAGTGCCCTTTATCGGGCGTGGGGGTTCAAGTCCCCCCTCGGACACCAATGGTCAACCGACCAAATGGAGCCGGTCACAGCGACAGTTTGTCGCTGTGACCGGCTTTGTTGTTGTGCCCGGAGTGGGGAAGGTCTGCCGCGGTCGCGTGCGCGGACGGGAGGCCGGCGGATCGGCCGGCCCGGATCCAGGTCCGCGCGCGTGTGGTCGGCGATCGCCCAGCCGGCCGGACGTCGCGGGGCGGGGGCGACGACGGTCGCCAGGTAGCAGAACTTCCCGCCCTCGACGGGCAGGTACGTGATGTCGCCGACGTACTCCGTGTTCGGGATCCGGGCGGTGAAGTCGCGGCCGATCAGGTCCGGTGCCCTGGCCGCGGCGGGGCTGGGCACGGGGGTGCGCCGCCGGCGGCACAGGCGGACCCCTTCGATCCCGAACGTCCGCATGATCCGGGCGGCGCGCTCGTGGTTGAGCGCCTCTCCGCTCGCCTCGTGGAGCTCGGCGGTGATCCTCGGGGCTCCGCAGGTGCCGTCCTGCGGACTGATCCGACAGCCCCATGGCCGGTCGATCAAGCAAGCGGCTTGCGGTAACGGACGTACTCGTTCCGCCGTCGGAACCCCACACTCTCGTAAAGGTCGTAGGACCGGTGTGGATTTGCCGTGCCCGTGAACAGCCGAGCGGTCGTCACGCCCCGCTCGCGAAGGCTCCGCAGCCCGTCCAGCAGCAGGACCCGGCCGATTCCGAGGCGTCGTTGGTCCGTCCGGACACTCAGCTCTTCCACCTCGCCCACGGTGCGGTCGTGACGGCGGATGGAGCAGAGGGCGACGCCGACCATGTCCTGCCCGTTCCAGGCAGCTCTCCAGCATGCCGGGTCGGCGGTGTCGACGAAGTCCTGGAAAGGCCATCTCTGAGTGAAACCGCGGTCCGCGTACGAATCGACGACCGTCCTCCAGGCGGCACGGTAGTGGCTCGTCCCGATCGGCCCTGTCCGTATCCCGGCCGGCAGCTCGCTGCCCGGCTCGGGCACCTGCTGCAGATCGCCCAGCTCCAGCTCGACCAGGCTGAAGACATGTCGGTAGCCGGCTCCGCGCAGAAGTGCCGTGGCGTCCTGCTCGGAGGCCATGGCGTTCGCGCCGATCACTGCCGTCCGCGCCGTTCCATGCTGTTTGACGAGCCGGCGGATCCGTTCTTCGGCCCAGCTCAGCATGGCTGAGCCGATGCCCTGGCCGCGATGCTCGGGCAGGAGGTAGCCGCGGTGCAGGTACAGCCACGTATCGTCCCGCTCCTGCCACCACCGGATCGTCGCGTAGCCGACGACGCTCCCGTCGAGCACCACCAGGATCTGGTTCTTGGACGGCTCCTCCGACTTGGCGGAAGCTTCGGCGATCTCGGCCGTCGTCGGGAGTCCTTCCACTACCGAATGGACATCGATCCGGTCCCGTTCGACACACCCCAGCCGCACGGCGGCCATGGCGCCGTGGTCTTCGTCGCCGCGATACGGCCGGAACCCGAGGCCGGCCGGAAGGCCCTGTCCTGCCGTGCCATCCCACATGACCGGATGTTCTCGGACTTCGAGGCAGGTCCGCCACCCTATTCACGCCGCGGTCGTCCGCGACCGTTCACAGCGGGCCCCGGCGCGGACGAGGGCAACGAGGTGGGGCGCATTCACGGCTCGCCGGGCGTCGCAGGAGAATCCCGGTCACAGCTCCGGTGCGGCTTCCAGGTCGAACGCCACCTCCGGGGCAGCGGCCGTTGTCCCGGAGGACGGTGCGTCGAGCCGCTGCTCGCACCAGATGGTCTTGTGCCGGCGCCCGTGGCGGACGCCCCAGCGAGTGCTGAGGCGCATCACGATGTAGAGCCCGCGACCTCCCTCGTCGCTCTCCCGGGCGTGGCGCAGGTGAGGGCTGGCGCTGTTGGCGTCGGTGACCTCGGACAGCAGCCGTCCACCGTCGTGAATGAGGCGCAGGCGGACCGGCCCGGAGCCGTAGAGGATCGCGTTGGTGACCAGCTCACTGACGACGAGTTCCGTGGAATAGGCGGCGTCGTCGAGTTCCCAGGCGGCGAGCTGGCGGTCGACGAGCCTGCGGGCGGTCCCCACCACGGAGGCGTCGGCGGGCAGGGTCCAGTCCGCCACCTGGTCCGGCGGGAACGCGCGGGTGCGGGCGAGCAGGAGGACCGCGTCGTCGTCGTGGGACGGCGCCATCCGGTAGACGGCGGTGTCGCACAGTTCGGCAAGGGGCAGGGTGGTGGAAGCGAGCACGTCGGCGAGCCGGCACGCGGCTTCGGCGCGGTCATGGTCGCCGACGTCGAGGAGACCGTTGGTGAAATGGGCGAGCAGGCTGCCCGGGAGGAGCTCGGTCTCGGCGGGGAAGTAGGGGCGTCCGCCGCCCGCTCCCAACGCCGGACCCTCGGGGACCTCGATCGTGCGGCGCGTACCGTCCGGGTCGACGACCAGCGGTGCCGGATGTCCGGCACGGACCATGGTGCAGCGCCGGGAGACCGGGTCGTAGACGGTGATCGCGCAGGTGGCGACCGCATTGTTCCCGTTCGATGCGGCGCTGCCCGGGAGCTGGGCGCAGACCTCGTCCAGATGGGTGAGCAGTTCGTCCGGTTCCAGGTCCTGGAGGGCGAGGGTGCGCAGGGCGATTCTCAGCTGGCCCATGGTCGCGGCCGCCTCGATGCCGTGGCCGGTGACGTCGCCGACGACCAGGGCGACCCGGGTGCCCGACAGGGGAATCACGTCGAACCAGTCGCCTCCGGCGGTCTCGGGCAGGTACACGTGGGCGGTTTCCACGGCGGTGAGAGCGGGAACCGCGTCCGGCTGGAGCCTGCGGTGCAGCGCCGTCGCGATCGTGCTCTCACGGCGGTACCGGTACGCGTTGTCCAGGTGCGCGGAGGCGACCGAGGCCGCTTGGCGCGCCACGTCCAGGTCCGCGTCCTCGAAAGGGTCCGGCCGGTGCCGGTAGAGGGTCAGCAGTCCGAGGACGGTCTCCCGGACCACGAGAGGAGCGACGATCATGGAGTGCACGCCCGCTTCGACCAAGGGAGCGAGGCCTTCGGGGGAGGCCGACAGCCACGGGGCGTCGCGGGAGACGGGGACCAGACGTGCCCGCGCGTCGCCCAGGGCCTGCGAGTACGGGGTGGCGAAGGGGAACGGGCGACTCTCGCCGTCCTCCCTGCTCCTGATGGCGTCCGTCGGCGCGAACGACACACGGCGCAGAGGGGCGTCCCGCGGCGGGGCGTGGGCGAGCCCCGCGTTCGGTTCCCCGGCCTCGTCCAGCAGGTCGACGCTCGCGGCGTCGGCGAACGCGGGCACGAGGGACCCGACGAGTCCGTCGGCGATGGGCCGTGCCTCCAGCGCGGGGCCGAGAGCCGCGTGTACGGCGCTGAGGACGGCCAGCCGGTCCGCCGCGGTCTGGTGCTCGGTCAGGTCCTCGACCACGCCCACCACACGTCTTGGTTCACCGGCCGGACCGTCGAGGGGGAACAGGGAGACCTGGAAAATCTGGTTGCCGTAGGGGGCGGACGGCGCCCGTCCCCGTACCAGACGTCTCCGCAGCGGTTCGCCGGTCGTGAGCACCTCGTCGATCAGGGCAGCCGTGGCGTCGGCGTCGAATCCGGGGGCGAAGTCGTGCACCCGGTGCCCGATCACGTCCTCGGCGGGGAGATCCCGTACCCCCCGGCCGGAAGGGTTGTACCGCATGACCGTGTGGTCGTTGTCGAAGACGAACAAACCCTGTGGCGAGTCCGCGAACAGCGCGTTCAGCACCGTGGTGTCGTCGAGGGAAGCGTTCACCTGGCGCCAGCTCCCTCCGTGGGCCGTCCCACCCACCATCTCGCATCGGCCGGAGCAGGCAACCCGGGCTGTCCGTCCTCCGGTACGCGGCGGTACTGCCGCGTACCGTCCCGGGCGAGGCACGCGGAGGGGGCGGGTGGGGGCATCAGTGCCTGCCCGCCTGCCGGCCTGCCCGCCTGCCCGCCTGCCGGGCGGAGGGCCCCGGACCGGTCAGGGCAGTTCGGCCGTCCGCGGCGCGCTTCCACCCACCGGCAGGACGGACTCCAGGCTTGCCACGGGGCCGCTGCCAGGGCCGGGGCAGGCGGTGAGGCGATCCGTGAGCGGGGTCGGCTGTGTCCGCTGCTGCCGGAGGGCGGGGCGCAGTGCGCGCGGTCCCGGGACCACCGCGTAGTCGGAGCCCAGGAAGTCCGGGGTCAGCTCGCCGGGATCGTCGCCGAGTGCGAGGCGTACAGCCGCCCACGGCACGTTGAGGCCGCACTCGGAGAGCTGGTGCAGGCCGCCGGCGGGGCGGGTGTTGACGTCCATGAGGACGGGCTCGCCCGCGTGCATGCGGAACTGGATGTTCGTCAGCCAGTGCAGGCCGAAGGACCGGGCGATCAGGCGGGCCGGCTCGATCCACGCGGGGTCGAGCGTGAAGCCGCGCCGTCGGCCGTTCTTCGTACGGCCCACCGCCAGCCGGACCTCCCCGTCAGGGCCGGTGAGGCAGTCGACGGAGACCTCCGGCTCGTCCAGGCGCGGCATCACGAGCCAGTCGACGGACCGCTCGGTGTGCCGCAGCGCCCTCGTCACCAGCTCCAACGGCACGTAAGGGCTCGGGAATCCGGTCAGGTGCAGCATGGAGAACGGGGCCCGGGTGATGATCCGGAACCCGACGCCGCCCTCGCCGCCGGTCGGCTTGAAGCACGCCTTGCCGCCCTGTGCCTCGATGGCGTCCACCGCCGCGAGCAGCTGCGCCTCGTCGCGGACCCGCCACCACGGCGGCACCGGGATACCGACCCGCCCTACGCTCTCGTACGCCACCGCCTTGTTCGCGAAGAGGCCTATCGCCTCGGCGGGCGGCGCGAGCAGCACTGTCCCGAGGGCTGCGAAGTCCTCGCGGTGCGCGACCAGAGCCGCCTGATGGAGGACGGGTACGAACACGTCGATGCCGCGCCGCGCGCACTGGTCCAGCGCGTATTCGACGTACGCGGCGGGCGACAGGTTCTCCGGCTCCGGCGCACAGGTGTCGGCAGCCGCGAGTACCGGGGAGTCAGGGTCGGCGTGCGTGGCATGGATCTCGACGGCACGGCCGTGCGGATTGTGCCGCAGCTGATCCATGAAGAACGCGTTCTCCGCGTACGTGCGGTTGAGCCAGACGCGTACGGGAGAGACCATGCAGGCCGCCTTCCGGGGTTGCGGACACGGCGGGGCAGGGCCGCATCCGGTCGTCGAGAGAGGGAGGGAACGCAGGCCACGTGTGACGCGGAGAACCGCAGGTGGGGGAGCGTTGGGGTGATCTTAGGGGGCAGGACGGCCCGCGTTGGCTACGTGCGTGTTACGGATTCGGCCGCGCTCGCGCAGCGCCTCCCGTTCCCCTGCCTTCCCCGAGGTCCCGGTTCTCCCGTCGCGCCGGCTCTCGCAGCCCTACTCCGCCACCGGCTTCCGGATCGCCGCGATGTCGAACTGGAGGCGTAGCTTCTCGCTGACCATGGCTCCGCCCTCGGCGAGACGGGCGTTGTAGGTGAGGCCCCAGTCGGTGCGGTTGATGGTGGTGGTGCCGTCGAAGCCGACCCGTTCGTAGCCGAACGGATCGGTCACGTGGCCGATGTAGGTGAGTTCCAGGTCGACCGGGTTGGTGGTGCCCCTGATGGAGAGGTCACCGGTCATGCGATAGACGTCCTGGGCGACGAGGTTCACGGCGGAACTGGTGAAGACCATCCGGGGGTGCTTCCGGGCGTCCAGGAAATCCCGCCCGACGAGGTGCTCGTCGCGTTGTTCCACCCCGGTGTCGACGCTGGCGGTGGCGATGGAGATCTCGGCCCGGGAGCGGGCGGGGTTACTGCCGTCGAAGTAGAGGAGGCTTTCGTACTCGGCGAAGGAACCCCGCACCGTCGTCACCATGGCGTGCCGCACGGAGAATCCGATCCTGCTGTGCGCCGGATCGATCATCCACTCGCCGGTGAGTCCCTTCAGTGCCGGATGGGGGAGCACGGCGGCGGGAGACGCGACCGTCGTGCCCGTGCCCGTGTCGGCCGTGCGTCGGGGCGTTGAGCCGCGGCTGAAGATGTTCATGAAGTACTTAGTTACTGTGAGAAAACGATCAAGGTAAGAGAGCGTCGGGGAATCCGAACAAGTGCACGCGAACCTTCACGGAAGTGGAGCCCTCGTGCGTACGCTGCGTAGCGCCCGGGTACGGCCGGTGACCGACCTGCGGTGGCCGGGCGCAGGGCCGCGTCGACGAGGTGGCCGACCGCACCCGGGCGGCGCTGGAAGCCCGCCGGCGGAGCAAGCCGCGAAGGCCGGGCCGGTCGGACGGGCGACAGAAGCCGGAGGAGTCCCGCGTGACGGCGGTCCCGCGCGGGACCGCCGTCACCCGGTGGTGCCACCAGGGCGTTCGGAGGAGGGCAGTCGCCAGTCGTACGGGAAGAAGTCCACCGGCCAGGAGGCGCTCGCGGCAGTCAGTGCGGCCACGTTCTCCGGTGTGCACAACAGGCAGCGGTTGATCAGCAGTTGGCGACGTTCGGCGGAGGTCAGCAGCGTTTCGAAGGGGTCGGGGTTCACTTCGTCCCCGTCCATGTCCTGGTGGCCGCCCGCGTTGACGCGTCTGCCCGTCGGTGCGCGGTGGTCCAGGCGGAAGTCGGTGCGCCACTGGGAGTTGCCGCCCCATCCCTGCGACAGGTCGACCGTGGGCCGGTGGCGGCGCAGAAAGGTCCAGTAGAGAGGGGAGCGGTCGGCGACGCCGCGCACCGCGTGCCGGGCGCCGGCCCGGACGCGTACGCCCGCGCGGCTGAACAGCAGCGGTCCCAGCCACAGCCCCGGCCAGACCGTCCCGGTCACGCGGACGGCCTCCTCCGGGTCCTCGTCCTGCTCGACCTCCACGATCTCGTGGAGGAAGGGGTCGAAGGGGCCCGTCCCCCGGAACGGCACCAGCCCCAGACCGGTGAACAGGCGAAGGTACTGCTCCATGCCGACCGTCGGCCACTGATCGAGCGAGTGCAGCCGACGGGCCCAGGGCGAGTCGACTCCCGCCTCCGGGGGCGGCTGGTGGGACAGGAGCAGAACGTCGTTGACCCGGCTGAGGGCGTACAACTCCCAGCTCATGGCCGTGCGGAGACCGGCCGCTTCGCCGAAGTCCTCCCGGCAGAGCGAATCCGCCGACTTCGCCAGCCAGGCCGGGTAGTCGGCCCCGGCACGCGCGAGCCACGGCGCCACCACCGCGCCGAAGGCGTTCGGGCCGCTGTGGTCCAGCAGTTCCTGGTACAGGTCCCTCGCGTCGACCGATGGCGGTTGCTCGTCCATCCGCGCAGCGTAGCGATGCCGCCGAACCGGGATCGACCGGCTTCCCGCCCTGGCGGAAAACCTGGCGAGCCGGCGGTCGGTGTCCGACAACGGCTGTTCGGGGAGGATTTGAGGTTCCGCTCGGGCCGATGGGGGAGTGAGGAGTGGTCGGGGGAGTCGTAGGCCGAACGCCGAATGAACCGGTCCGTCATCGGCGGCAACCTTTTGGTTCCGTGCGGCGACTACGAGTCCGGAACCCCCTGTCGTCCCGCCGGGACCGAGGAACGGAACAGCCCATGGCACCGTACGGACGTACGCCACCGGATCGCAGGCTCCGCCGGGCGGCGGTGGCCGGGGGCGGGGCGGTGCGAGAGTGGGCCCCGGCGGGGACTCCCCGGCCGTCCGGAGCCACCGCGGGACTTGCCGGGCCCTGACTCCACGACGTGTCGAAGCGCTTCGACGCCTCTCTGGACAGTTCACCGGAGTCCGTCTAGGCTCGTTTGGATCTTTGCATGTCAGAGGGGGACCGAGGGGGAAGCCGGCGCGTTTCGAAGCGCTTCACCAATGGCTCGTCCTCTCGGTTGTTCTGCCGCACATTCGTCGCACATCACTGTCAATGTCACCCGTAAGGGAGAGCGCATGGTCACCCTGGCCGAGGTCGCCCAGCACGCCGGAGTCTCCGCGAGCACGGTGAGCTACGTCCTCAGCGGGAAGCGGTCCATCTCCGCGCCCACCCGGGAGCGGGTGGAACTGAGCATCCAACAGCTCGGCTACCACCCCAACGCCGGGGCCCGCGCGCTCGCCAGCAGCCGGTCCAACATCATCGCCCTGATGGTGCCGTTGCGTACCGACATGTATGTGCCGGTGATGATGGAGATCGCCATCGCGGTGGCCACCACCGCCCGCACGCACGGCTACGACGTCCTGCTCCTCACCGGGGAGGAGGGCCCGGCCGCCGTCCGGCGGATCGCCGGGAGTTCGCTGGCCGACGCGCTGATCCTCATGGACGTGGAACTGCACGACGAGCGCCTCCCCGTGCTCCGGGACACCGAACGGGCCGCCGTACTCATCGGATTGCCCGCCGACGTGGCTGGACTGACCTGCGTGGACCTCGACTTCGAGGCGACCGGGGCACTCTGTCTGGATCACCTTGCCGGACTCGGGCACCGGGAGGTCGCCGTGATCGGCGAGGCGCCCGCGGTCTACGAACGGCACACCGGGTTCGCCGAGCGCACCATCGACGGCATCCGGGCCAAGGCGCGCGAGACCGGGGTGACCGTGCTGCACCGGCCCTGTGAGGGCGGTTACGCGGCGATGGCGCAGACCCTGTCCCGGATCTTCGACGAACGACCGGGCACCACCGGGTTCATCGTCCAGAACGAGTCCGCCGTGGAGCCGCTGCTCAACCTCCTTCAGCAGCAGGGCCGTGCGGTGCCCGAGGACGTCTCGGTCGTCGCGGTCTGCCCCGAACAGGTCGCGGTACAGGCCTCGGTGCGGCTCACCTCCGTCGCCATTCCCGCCCAGGAGATGGGACGGCGGGCCGTCGAACTGGTGGTGGCCAAGCTCACCGGTTGCGGTACGGACGAAGTCGAGCTGATCGCACCGGAGTTGACGGTACGGGCCAGTACGGGGCCCGCCCCCGCGGCGTGACGTGTGCGGGTGGGCCCGACCGCCTTTGGCCGGGCCCACCCGCACGGGCGGCAGGCGGCCC
>NZ_JBSFVR010000087.1:0-24478 GCF_053592415.1 Streptomyces sp. NPDC002690
CAGTGGACCCAGTTCGTCGCGCCCGTCACGCCGCTCGCCGGCGACGAGAACGGGAAGGTCCGGCTCGCGCACACGGGTGAGGTGCCCACGTTCCGGAGCGTGATGACCGCCGCCCCGGCCTGCCCGCTTCCCGTACGCCGTACCGTTGCCCGACGTGACCACCCTCGGAACCGGACTCGCGCGTGCCCGCCGCTGGCTGCGGGACCACCCGCTCGCCTTCGACGCGGCGCTCGCCCTCGCCGTCCTCGGGACCATGCTCGCGGCGTCCTTCGCCGGCGCCCGGCCGGGCCACCACGGGCCCTTCTCCGGCTCCCGCAGTCCCGTCGCCTCCAGCGTCGTCCTGATGCTGCTGGGCGCCGCGGCGCTGGTGCTGCGAAGGAAGCGGGCCCTCCAGGTGCTCGGCTTCACCTGCTGCCTGTCGGTCGTGGAGTTCGTGGTGGTGGACCCGCCGGGGCCGGTGGTGATGAGCGCGGTCGTGGCCCTCTACACCGTCGCCTCCCGCACCGACCGGCCCACCACCTGGCGGGTCGGTCTCGTCACCAGCGGCGCGCTCAGCGCCGCCGCGATGATCTTCGGAGCCGCCCCCTGGTACAGCCAGGTCAACCTGGGCGTCGTCGCCTGGACCGGACTCGCCGGAGCGGCCGGGGACGCCGTGCGCAGCCGCCGGGCCTTCATCGACGCGATCCAGGAACGCGCCGAACGCGCCGAACGCACCCGCGACGAGGAGGCCCGCCGCCGCGTCGCCGAGGAGCGCCTGCGCATCGCCCGCGACCTGCACGACGTGGTCGCGCACCACATCGCCCTGGTCAACGTCCAGGCCGGGGTCGCCGCCCACGTCATGGACAAGCGCCCGGACCAGGCCAAGGAGGCGCTGGCGCACGTACGGGACGCCAGCCGCTCCGCCCTCGACGAACTCCGCGCCACCGTGGGGCTGCTGCGCCAGTCCGGCGACCCCACCGCGCCCACCGAACCCGCGCCCGGCCTCGCCGTCCTCGGCGAACTGGTCGACACCTTCCGCAACGCCGGACTCCCGGTGGAGGTCGCCTGCCCCGAGCAGCCCGCCCCACTGCCCGCCGCCGTCGACCTGGCCGCCTACCGGGTCGTCCAGGAGGCCCTGACCAATGTCCGCAAGCACGCCGGAGCCGGCACGAAGGCCGAGGTCAGCGTCGTACGGGTCGGAGGGACGGCCGAGGTGACCGTCCTCGACAACGGCCGCGGCACCCCCGCGGTCCCCGCCCAGGGCGGACTCGGCGGCGGCCACGGCCTCCTCGGCATGCGCGAACGCGTCACCGCGCTCGGCGGCACCCTCACGGCGGGCCCCCGCTACGGCGGTGGCTTCCGGGTCCATGCGATCCTCCCGGTGGACGTCCGGCCGGGCGGTCCGGAACGTACGGGGGGACTCGCGTGAGCGCGATCAGGGTGCTGCTCGCCGACGACCAGGCGCTGCTGCGCAGCGCGTTCCGGGTGCTGGTCGACTCGGAACCCGACATGCGGGTCGTCGGCGAGGCCGCCGACGGTGCCCAGGCGGTGGAACTCGCCCGCGCCACCGCCCCCGACGTCGTGCTGATGGACATCCGGATGCCCGGCACCGACGGCCTCGCCGCGACCCGGCTGATCAGCGCGGACCCGGCGCTCGCGGGCGTACGGGTCGTCATGCTGACCACCTTCGAGGTGGACGAGTACGTCGTCCAGTCGCTGCGGGCCGGGGCCTCGGGCTTCCTCGGCAAGGGCGCGGAACCCGAGGAGCTCCTCCAGGCGATACGCGTCGCCGCCGCAGGCGAGGCGCTGCTCTCCCCGACCGCCACCAAGGGGCTGATCGCCACCTTCCTCGCGCAGGCCGCCTCTTCGGACGAGCTGCCCGACGCCGCCGCCCACGCCGAGCGGCTGGACGCGCTCACCGTCCGCGAGCGCGAGGTGCTCGTCCAGGTCGCCGCCGGGCACTCCAACGACGAGATCGCCGAACGCCTCGCCGTCAGCCCGCTCACCGTCAAGACCCATGTGAACCGGGCCATGGCGAAGCTGGGCGCCCGCGACCGGGCCCAACTGGTCGTCATCGCCTACGAGTCGGGCCTGGTACGCCCCCGGGGCGCGTGACGGCCGCACCCGGCGTACCGCCCAGGGTGCGGACCGGGGGGAGCCGGGAGTACTCCAACTGCGGTACACGCCGGTCGTAAAAGCACCCGGGGGAGCGACGCCGCGCCCCCGGGCATCAGGGATCGTATGGGTGGGCCGGGTGTGTCCCCTTCGACTCACGCATCCGCCCGTCACCGCGTACGCCACAGAAGAGAGACCCCACCCATGTCCTGGCTGTCAAGGTTCAGCCTCGCGCAACGGGCCCTGATCGGGCTGATCTCCGTCATCGCGCTGGTCTTCGGCGCGATAGCGATCCCGCAGCTCAAGCAGCAGCTGCTGCCGACCATCGAGCTGCCGATGGTGTCGGTCCTGGCGCCCTATCAGGGGGCCTCCCCCGACGTGGTCGAGAAGCAGGTCGTCGAACCGCTCGAAAACGCCATCAAGGCCGTCGACGGCATCGAGGGCGTCACCTCGACCGCCAGCGAGGGCAACGCCGTCGTCATGGCCAGCTTCGACTTCGGGGACGAGGGCACCAAGCAGCTCGTCGCCGACATCCAGCAGGCCGTGAACCGGGCACGCAGCCAGCTCCCCGAGGGCGTCGACCCGCAGGTCGTCGCCGGTTCCACCGACGACATCCCGGCCGTGGTCCTCGCCGTCACCTCGGACAAGGACCAGCAGGCGCTCGCCGACCAGCTGGACCACACCGTGGTGCCGGCCCTGGAGGACATCGAGGGCGTCGGCCAGGTCGCGATCAGCGGCGTCCAGGACCTGCAGGTCTCCGTCGTCCCCGACGACCGGAAGCTCGCGGCGGCCGGCCTGTCCCCGGCCTCCGTCTCCCAGGCGCTCCAGGCGGCGGGCGGCACCATGGCCGCCGGTTCCTTCGCCGAGTCCGGCAAGAGCCGCACCATCCAGGTCGGCGGCGGATTCACCTCGCTCCGGCAGATCGAGGACGTTCGGATCGTCCCCGGTGCCGCCACCGGCAAGCCCGGCAAGCCGGTCCGTCTCGGCGACGTCGCCACCGTGAAGCAGGAGGAGGCCACCCCGGTCTCCATCACCCGCACCAACGGCAAGCCGAGCCTCGCCGTGGCGGCGACGATGGACAAGGACGGCAGCGCCGTCGCCATCTCCGACGCGGTCGCCAAGATCCTCCCCGATCTGCGCAAGGACCTGGGTGCCGGCGCCGAGCTGACGGTCGTCACCGACCAGGGCCCGGCCGTCTCCGAGGCGATCTCCGGTCTGACCATCGAGGGTGCGCTCGGCCTCCTCTTCGCCGTCGTGGTGATCCTGATCTTCCTGGCGTCGATCCGCTCGACGCTCGTCACCGCGGTCTCCATCCCGCTCTCCGTGGTCCTCGCGCTCATCGTGCTGTGGACCCGGGACCTCTCGCTCAACATGCTCACCCTCGGCGCGCTGACCATCGCGATCGGCCGGGTGGTGGACGACTCGATCGTCGTCCTGGAGAACATCAAGCGGCACCTCGGCTACGGCGAGGAGCGGCAGTCCGCGATCGTCGCGGCGGTGAAGGAGGTGGCCGGAGCGGTCACCGCCTCCACCCTCACCACCGTCGCCGTCTTCCTGCCGATCGGTCTCGTCGGCGGCATGGTCGGCCAGCTCTTCGGCTCGTTCTCGCTCACCGTCACGGCGGCACTGCTGGCCTCCCTGCTGGTGTCGCTGACCGTCGTGCCGGTCCTGTCCTACTGGTTCCTGCGCGCGCCCAAGGGCACCGCCGAGAACCCGGACGAGGCCCGCCGCGAGGCCGAGGAGAAGGAGGCGGCGAGCCGGCTCCAGCGGATCTACGTCCCCGTTCTCGGCTTCGCCACCCGTCGCCGCGTCACCAGCGTGGTCATCGCGCTGGTGATCCTGCTCGGTACGTTCGGCATGGCCCCGCTCCTGAAGACCACCCTCTTCGACGAGGGCGAGCAGGAAGTCCTCTCGCTCACCCAGGAACTCGCTCCGGGCACGAGCCTGGACGCGGCCGACGAGGCCGCCCGCAAGGTCGAGAAGGTCATCACCGCCGACAAGGCCGTGAAGGACTACCAGGTCACCGTCGGCTCCTCCGGATTCCTGGCCGCCTTCGGCGGCGGCACGGGCGCCAACCAGGCCTCGTACCAGATCACGCTGAAGGACGCCGGCGACTACGACGCGGCCCAGAAGCGGATCGAGGACGGTCTCGCGAAGCTCGACGGCATCGGCCAGACCAGCATCGCGGCGGGCGGCGGCTTCGGCAGCCAGGACCTGAGCGTCGTGGTCAAGGCGGCCGACGCGGACGTGCTGAAGAAGGCGTCCGAGGCGGTGCGCGCCGAGGTGGAGAAGCTGGACGGCGTCACCGACGTCCAGAGCGACCTCGCGCAGAGCGTCCCGCGCATCTCGGTCCGCGCCAACGACAAGGCCGCCGCGGCCGGCTTCGACCAGACCACGCTGGGCGCGTTCGTCAACGGCGCGGTCGCCGGTACGAAGTCGGGCAAGGCCGTGCTCGACGACACCGAGCGCGACGTCGTCGTGAAGTCCGCGACGCCGGCCACCACCATGGCCCAGCTCGAGAACCTGAAGGTGGGCTCGCTCCGGCTCAGCCAGATCGCGGACGTCGACCTGGTCGACGGACCGGTCTCCATGACCCGGATCGACGGACAGCGCGCCGCCACCATCACGGCGCGGCCCACCGACGAGGACACCGGCGGGGTGAGCCAGGAGCTCACGAAGAAGCTGGACGCCTTGGACCTGCCCGAGGGCGCCACCGCCACCATCGGGGGCGTCAGCGCGGACCAGAGCGACGCGTACACGAAGCTCTTCCTCGCCATGCTGGCGGCCGTCGCGATCGTCTTCATGCTGCTGGTGGCGACCTTCCGTTCGCTGATCCAGCCGATGATCCTGCTGGTCTCCATCCCGTTCGCGGCCACCGGCGCGATCGGTCTGCTGCTCGTCACCGGCACCCCGATGGGCGTCCCGGCGATGATCGGCATGCTGATGCTCATCGGCATCGTGGTCACCAACGCCATCGTGCTGATCGACCTGATCAACCAGTACCGGTCCCAGGGCATGGGCGTCGTCGAGGCGGTCGTCGAGGGCGGCCGTCACCGGCTCCGCCCGATCCTGATGACCGCGCTGGCGACGATCTTCGCGCTGCTGCCCATGGCACTCGGCATCACCGGCCAGGGCGGGCTCATCTCCCAGCCGCTGGCCGTCGTCGTGATCGGCGGTCTGATCACCTCCACCCTGCTGACGCTCCTGCTGGTGCCGACGCTGTACGCCATGGTGGAGCTGGGCAAGGAGCGCCGGGCCAAGAAGAGGGCGGCCAAGCGCGCGGCGAAGGGCCAGGTCCCCGCACAGAGCGACTCCGGTACGGACGGCTCCCGCGAGGCGGCCCACTCCGGCGCCTGACCGTGTCCGCCCGGTGTCCTGCCGGTCGCGGCGATCGAAAAGGCCCGGCCCCCGCACTCGTGGAAGCGAGTGCGGGGGCCGGGCCTTAGGCGTACGCGGTGCCCTACGGCAGCGCGAGCATCCGCTCCAGCGCCAGCTTGGCGTACTTCTCCGTCTCCGGGTCGACCTCGATCCGGTTGACCAGCTTGCCCTCGGCCAGCGACTCCAGCGTCCAGACCAGGTGGGGCAGGTCGATCCGGTTCATCGTCGAGCAGAAGCAGACGGTCTTGTCGAGGAAGACGATCTCCTTGTCCTCGGCAGCGAAACGGTTCGCCAGCCGGCGCACCAGGTTCAGTTCCGTACCGATGGCCCACTTGGAGCCGGCCGGGGCCGCCTCCAGGGCCTTGATGATGTACTCCGTCGAGCCGACCTGGTCGGCCGCAGCGACGACCTCGTGCTTGCACTCCGGGTGCACCAGGACGTTGACGCCGGGGATGCGCGCGCGGACGTCCTCGACGGACTCCACCGAGAAGCGCCCGTGCACCGAGCAGTGCCCGCGCCACAGGATCATCTTCGCGTCACGCAGCTGCTGCGCCGTCAGGCCGCCGTTCGGCTTGTGCGGGTTGTAGAGGACACAGTCCTCCAGCGACATCCCCATGTCGCGGACGGCCGTGTTGCGGCCCAGGTGCTGGTCGGGGAGGAAGAGGACCTTGTCGCCCTGCTCGAAGGCCCACTCCAGCGCCCGTTCGGCGTTGGAGGAGGTGCAGATGGTGCCGCCGTGGCGCCCGGTGAACGCCTTGATGTCGGCGGAGGAGTTCATGTACGAGACGGGGACGACCCGGTCGGCCACGCCGGCCTCGGTCAGGACGTCCCAGCACTCGGCGACCTGCTCGGCGGTGGCCATGTCGGCCATCGAGCAGCCTGCCGCCAGGTCGGGAAGCACGACCTTCTGGTCGTCGCCGGTCAGGATGTCCGCGGACTCGGCCATGAAGTGCACACCGCAGAAGACGATGTACTCGGCCTCCGGGCGGGCCGCGGCGTCACGGGCCAGCTTGAAGGAGTCGCCGGTGACGTCCGCGAACTGGATGACCTCGTCGCGCTGGTAGTGGTGGCCGAGGACGAACACCTTGTCCCCGAGCTTCTCCTTGGCCGCCCGGGCGCGCTCCACGAGGTCCGGGTCGGACGGTGAGGGCAGGTCGCCGGGGCACTCCACGCCGCGCTCGCTCCTCGGGTCGGCCTCGCGGCCGAGCAGGAGCAGGGCCAGGGGCGACGGCTGAACATCGAGTTCCACAGGGGGGTGGGCCGTGGTCACGTCACGCACCCTTTCTTGTCATTGATGAGCGCGGCGGAGCCGGTCGGTGAGGCCGGTGGTCAGCGCCGGGAGTCTTTTCGTCTATTTGACGTTATCTATGATAACCGGATCGCGTCAGTTTGACGACGTCGTTACCGTCGATGTGACGCATACCCTCGCGCGCGCCGTGTGCGAGCATGAAAAAGAACAGACGGACGCGGGCACGGAATGAATCCGCGCGCGCGACGGTTGCACCGTCGGCAAGCAGTCCGTACAACCCGGGAGAGAAGCAGATGTCCGTATCGGACGAGACCACCACCGTGAGCGACGGCATCCTCCTGTCCGACGCCGCCGCAGCCAAGGTCAAGGGCCTGCTGGACCAGGAGGGCCGCGACGACCTCGCCCTGCGCGTCGCCGTACAGCCCGGCGGCTGCTCCGGCCTGCGCTACCAGCTCTTCTTCGACGAGCGCTCGCTCGACGGCGACGTCGTGAAGGACTTCGACGGCGTCAAGGTCGTCACCGACCGCATGAGCGCCCCGTACCTCGGCGGTGCCTCGATCGACTTCGTGGACACCATCGAGAAGCAGGGCTTCACGATCGACAACCCCAACGCCACCGGCTCCTGCGCCTGCGGCGACTCCTTCAGCTAAGCCCTCACCGGTTTCCTGAAGGCGCCCGGTCCACGGACCGGCCGCGGAACGAAGACGTACGACGAAGGCGGCCCCGGAAGCGGATTCCGGGGCCGCCTTCGTACGTGCGCGGTCGAAGCCGCCTTCAGCCCCGAGGGACCGTCTTGCCCGACGCCGTCTCCAGGACGGTCCGTCCGCCGAGCGGGGCGTCCAGGGTCACCGCGAGAGTCGTCTTCTCGGCGACGGCGACGCAGTCCGTGCCGGGCGGTGTCGGCCGCGGCTCGGTGATCGTGACCCTGACCTGCGTACGGCTCTCCTCGGCGCTCGCGGAGTAGGGGGCGCACACGCCGCCCCAGAACGTCACTTCCAGCGTCCGCCCGTGCTCGGTGTACGAGATCGGGTTCACCCCGCTGGCCGGCCGTGACGCCGACGGGGCCTTCAGAAACGCGGGGGCGACGGCCACCTGGGCGACCGTGGAGACCGGGCCGCCCGCTTCAGGCCGCGCGGTGAAGAGCCAGGACGGCACCAGGGCCGGCGTGTCGTCCACGAGCTGAGCCGAGAGCCCGAACACCGCCTTCTCCACCGTCATCGGCGTCGGCGGCGCGGTGCGCCCCGAGGACGGTACGCACTGGGGCCCCGCCGATTTCGCCCCGCCGTCCCCGCCGTCCCTGCCGCCCCCGCCGTCCCCGCCGTCCAGGGGGACGGCCGTCGCGCAGGCCGGCGCGGTCGCGGCCCCCTGCGCGGCGTTCAGCGACGTCAGCGCCGCACGCGCGCCCACCACCGGGTAGCCGGCGTCGTCGTCCTGTGCCTCGGGCAGCACCAGCCGGCCCGAAGCGCCGGCCACCGCGCCGTCCGGCCCCACCCGGACATCGGTGGACCAGCCGTGGGTGGGAAGCCCGTCGGCCACCGGATCGGCGCCGACCACCCGCAGCGCGCCCAGCAGCCCGCCGTCGGTGAGCGCCGCGTCCCCCAGCCCCAGGGAGTCCAGCACCGGCCGGGCCGCCGCCCTCGCCGCCCCGGGGCTCACCGGGCTCGTGCCCGAGGAGCCGTCGGCGCACACCGAGTCGGACGGGCAAGGGGAGGGGCCGCCGGTGCCGCGCAGGTACGTCCACGTCCCCGGCGCCGCCCGGGAGACCTCCAGATACGGTTCCGGCCCGCCCGCGCCCAGCCGCCAGTAGCCGCCCTGCGACGCCGGGGTGCCCGACATGCCGAACACCCGGGCCAGCCGCGTCGCGTCGGCGAGGGACACGGTGGCCGCGGTCCGGCGCACCGGTGCCGTCGCCGGGCCCTCGGGGAGCTCGCCGCCGGCGAGGTAGATCACGCCCGTGGGAGCCGGCTCACCGGGAGCGATGCCCTGTTCGGGCGGATCGGTCCGGTCGGCCGGTCCGGAGACGCTCAAGGGAGTCGGATGGGGGGAGGCGGGTGCCGCGACGGCGTTCTTCCCCCCGCCGCCGCTGTCCGCCGTGGCCGCCCACCAGACGCCGCCACCGCCGGCCAGCACCACCGCGGCCACCACCGCGCCGATCAGGGCCGGGGATCGCCGCCGGGAACCGGCCGGGCTCTCGTCCGATCGCTCGATGCTCACTGTGAGGCTCCTTCGTCGTCGCGTCCGGGGCGGACGCTCCCACCCCGTCCCCGGGAAGGGGGACGGGGCTGTGACGGGGCGGAGCGGCGATCGGTTCCCGGCGGGCAGGGCAAGCTGCCGGGGCGTCAACCACCTTCTCGGGCGCGGGAGTCAGCCGCCGTACTCCTCCGTCGCCTCGATCAGCCGGGCGGAGGCGGGCGGCACCGTGACTCCGTGAATCAGGGACGGCGCGACGGGCGGCGTGGCAGTCTTCGGCGGAACGACCCAGTGCGGTGCCATCCGCGCGCAGTCACCCCTCAGATCGGCCAGGCTCGCTTCGGTCTCGGACACGACGCTGTGTGTGGGCATATCCGCACCGTACGCACCGATCCCACCGGGTAGAAAGACCTACTATCGGGTAGTTTCTACCCATCGGTACGTGGTACGAAAACGGGTAGCGTGAGGTGTCACGCCGTCCCGGAACGCTCACGCGTCCCTCGCCCCGCAGGAGCAGCCTCCCGTGCGCATCGCAGTCACCGGCTCCATCGCCACCGACCACCTCATGACTTTCCCCGGCCGCTTCGCCGACCAGCTCGTCGCGGACCAGCTGCACACGGTCTCGCTCTCCTTCCTGGTCGACGCCCTGGACGTGCGCCGGGGCGGGGTCGCCGCCAACATCTGCTTCGGCATGGGGCAGCTCGGCACGTCCCCGGTGCTGGTGGGCGCCGCCGGGGCCGACTTCGACGAGTACCGCGCCTGGCTCGACCGGCACGGCGTGGACACCGGATCGGTCCGCATCTCCGAAGTGCTGCACACCGCGCGCTTCGTCTGCACCACGGACGCCGACCACAACCAGATCGGCTCCTTCTACACCGGCGCCATGAGCGAGGCCCGGCTGATCGAGCTGCACAGCGTCGCCGAGCGCCTCGGTGGCCTCGACCTCGTCTCCATCGGCGCCGACGACCCGGAGGCGATGCTCCGCCACACCGAGGAGTGCCGCTCCCGGGGCATCCCCTTCGCCGCGGACTTCTCCCAGCAGATCGCCCGGATGAACGGTGAAGAGATCCGGATACTGCTGGAGGGCGCCACCTACCTCTTCTCCAACGAGTACGAGAAGGGGCTCATCGAGTCCAAGACCGGGTGGACCGACGAGGAGATCCTGGCCAAGGTCGGCCACAGGGTCACCACCCTCGGGGCGCGCGGAGTGCGCATCGAGCGCGTGGGCGAGCCGGTCATCGAGGTCGGCTGCCCCGACGAGGAGACGAAGGCCGACCCGACCGGCGTCGGCGACGCCTTCCGCGCAGGCTTCCTCTCCGGCCTCGCCTGGGGCGTCGGCCTGGAGCGCGCCGCCCAGGTCGGCTGCATGCTCGCCACCCTGGTCATCGAGACCGTCGGTACGCAGGAGTACACCCTGCGCCGCTCCCGCTTCATGGACCGCTTCGCCAAGGCGTACGGCCACGAGGCCGCCGACGAGGTCCGCGCGCACCTCGCCTGAGCCCGGGGCTTTCCGTACGGTCCGGTGCCCGCCGGACCGTACGGGCCTCAGGTCTCCTCAGCTCAGCCGGCGGACCACGTACGCCGACCCCCGCACCGCCGGCTCCTCGCCCACGTACTCCTGTTCCCGCATCTCGCACCAGGCCGGGATGTCCAGCCGGGCCGCCTCGTCGTCGGCGAGCACCGTGACCGTGCCGCCCACCGGTACGTCGCCGATCACCTTGGCGAGTTCGATCACCGGGACCGGGCAGCGCCGGCCCAGCGCGTCCACCACGAGCGTGTCCGTCCCGGGTGCGTCCGCCACGGGCGAGTCGGCCGGTGCGGCGGCGGACCGGCCGGCCACCGAGACCCCGAGGCGCTCCCGGACCCCGGCGATCACTCCGGGCAGCACATCGAGGAAGCGCTCCACGTCCGAGGCGGCCGTACCCGCGGGCAGCGACAGCCGGACGTTCCCCTCCGAGAGCACCCCCATCGCCTTCAGTACATGGCTGGGCGTCAGCGTGCTGCTGGTACAGGATGAACCGGACGAAACGGAGAAACCGGCCCGGTCCAGTTCGTGCAGCAAGGTCTCCCCGTCGACGTAGAGGCAGGAGAAGGTGACGACGTGCGGCAGTCGCCGCTCCGGATCGCCCACCACCTCCACGTCCGGCACCCGGGCCGCCACTTCCGTGCGGACGCGCTCCACCAGCGTCCGCAGCCGTGCCGCCTCCGCTTCCGCCTCGGCGCGCACCGCGCGCAGCGAGGCGGCGGCGGCCACGATCGCCGGCAGGTTCTCGAAGCCGGCCGACCGGCCCGACTCCCGTTCGTCGGCGGGGCCCTGGGGTGCGAACCTCACGCCCTTGCGGACCGCCAGCAGTCCGACGCCCGCCGGGCCGCCCCACTTGTGGGCGCTCGCCGTCAGCAGTGACCAGCCGTCCGCCACCGGCCCCCACCCCAGTGACTGCGCCGCGTCCACCAGCAGAGGGACCCCCGCCTCCCGGCAGAGGGCCGCGACGGCCGCCACCGGCTGCTCGGTGCCCACTTCGTGGTTGGCGGACTGGAGGCAGGCGAGCGCGGTGTCCTCACCCAGGGCGGCGCCGAACGTCGCGGAATCCACCGCTCCGGTCCGTTCCACCGGCACCTCGGTGAAGGACCCGCCGGCGGCCTCGTGCGAGGCCGCGGCATGGAACACCGACGAGTGTTCGACGGCCGACGCGACCAGGCGACGGCCGACACGCCGACGGCCCGAAAGAGCTCCGGCAATTCCCGCGTGCACCGCGGCCGTCCCCGAAGGGGTGAAAACGAGCTCGTCCGGGCGGCAGCCGACCGCCTGGGCCGCCGCCTCGCGGGCGGCGTCCAGCAGCATCCGGGCCCGCCGTCCTTCCCGGTAGAGCCGGGCGGGATCGGCCCAGCCCTCGTCCAGGGACGCCAGTAGGGCCTGACGGGCCACGGGATGCAGGGGGGCGGAGGAGGCGGCGTCGAAGTAGGGCACCCGGCCACGCTAGCCCGCAGCCGGGCCGTCGCCGGTGGCGGCCACCCGCGAACCAGGAAAGGGAACGTCAGATGAGCCCCGGAAGCCGGGATTCCACCCCTTCGGGGTGTCGGACGGCGCGTTGGGCACCCTCCCCGCGCGACCCCAAATAGCGTCCAGTAGGGTTTGGTCCGCATAAACATCCAAACCCCTGCCCGCGACAGGGCGGCGACCGACCAGAGACATACGGGCGCGCCGACCGTAGCGGGCGAGACTCTCGGGAAGGCGCTACGTGAGTCCCAACGGCTCCGACCGCTCGTCGCGGCGCCCGATGCGGCGGAAGCTGCCGCAGGTGCTGACTGCGGGCCTGGTCCTGGCGACGGCCTCCGGTTGTTCGTACAACTGGCAGGATTTCCCTCGCCTCGGTATGCCTACCCCGGTAACGGAAGAGGCCCCTCGGATCCTCTCCCTCTGGCAGGGCTCGTGGGCGGCAGCGCTCGCCACGGGTGTCCTCGTCTGGGGGCTGATCCTTTGGAGCGCCGTCTTCCACCGGCGTAGCCGGACCAAGGTAGAGGTACCTCCGCAGACCAGGTACAACATGCCCATCGAGGCGCTGTACACAGTGGTCCCCCTCATCATCGTCTCGGTGCTCTTCTACTTCACCGCGCGCGATGAATCGAAGCTCCTCACCCTCTCCACCAAGCCCGTCCACAACATCAACGTGGTCGGCTACCAGTGGAGCTGGGCGTTCAACTACGTCGAGGACGTGGACGGCTCGCCGTCCACCACCAAGACGCCCGAGGAGCTCTCCTCGATCCCCGACCGCTACCTCGCGGACTTCCCGAAGGGCGCCGGCGGCGTCTACGACGCGGGAATCCCGGGCACGCGCAATCCCCAGACCGGCAACCCGGGTCCGACCCTGTGGCTGCCGAAGGGGGAGAAGGTCCGCTTCATCCTCACTTCGCGTGACGTCATCCACTCCTTCTGGGTGGTGCCGTTCCTCATGAAGCAGGACGTCATCCCGGGCCACACCAACGCGTTCGAGGTGACTCCGAACAAGGAGGGCACCTTCATGGGCAAGTGCGCCGAGCTCTGCGGAGTCGACCACTCCCGGATGCTCTTCAACGTCAAGGTGGTCTCTCCCGAGCGTTACCAGCAGCACCTCAAGGAGCTGGCGGAGAAGGGGCAGACGGGCTACGTGCCGTCAGGCATCGAGCAGACTGACCCCGCCAGGAATGCGGAGACCAACAAACTGTGAGCATCCTCAACGAACCTCAGGGTGCCTCGGCAGCAGACGACTCGTACGAGGATGAGCTGCCGGTACGGCGCAAGCAGCCGGGAAACGTCGTCATCAAGTGGCTGACCACCACTGACCACAAGACGATCGGCACGCTCTACCTGGTCACGTCGTTCGCGTTCTTCTGCATCGGTGGACTGATGGCGCTCTTCATGCGCGCCGAGCTGGCCCGTCCGGGTACGCAGATCATGTCGAACGAGCAGTTCAACCAGGCGTTCACGATGCACGGCACGATCATGCTGCTGATGTTCGCGACGCCGCTGTTCGCCGGTTTCACCAACTGGATCATGCCGCTGCAGATCGGCGCGCCCGACGTGGCGTTCCCGCGGCTGAACATGTTCGCGTACTGGCTGTACCTCTTCGGTTCGCTCATCGCGGTGGGAGGCTTCCTCACCCCGCAGGGCGCCGCCGACTTCGGCTGGTTCGCCTACTCCCCGCTGTCGGACGCCGTCCGTTCGCCGGGTGTCGGTGCCGACATGTGGATCATGGGTCTGGCCTTCTCCGGCTTCGGCACGATCCTCGGCGCGGTCAACTTCATCACCACGATCATCTGCATGCGCGCGCCCGGCATGACGATGTTCCGGATGCCGATCTTCGTGTGGAACGTCCTGCTGACGGCCGTCCTGGTCCTGCTGGCCTTCCCGGTTCTCGCCGCCGCGCTCTTCGCATTGGAAGCGGATCGAAAATTCGGGGCCCACGTATTCGACGCGGCCAATGGCGGCGCATTGCTGTGGCAGCACCTCTTCTGGTTCTTCGGACACCCAGAGGTGTACATCATCGCGCTGCCATTCTTCGGAATCATTTCCGAAGTGATCCCCGTATTCAGCCGCAAGCCGCTCTTCGGCTACATCGGCCTGATCGCGGCCACCATCGCCATCGCGGGTCTCTCCGTGACGGTGTGGGCGCACCACATGTACGTGACGGGCGGCGTGCTCCTGCCGTTCTTCTCCTTCATGACGTTCCTCATCGCGGTCCCGACCGGTGTGAAGTTCTTCAACTGGCTCGGCACGATGTGGAAGGGCTCGTTGTCCTTCGAGACGCCGATGCTCTGGTCGATCGGCTTCCTGATCACCTTCCTCTTCGGTGGTCTGACCGGTGTCCTGCTGGCCTCGCCGCCGCTGGACTTCCACGTCTCGGACTCGTACTTCGTCGTCGCGCACTTCCACTACGTCGTCTTCGGCACCGTGGTGTTCGCGATGTTCGCCGGATTCCACTTCTGGTGGCCGAAGTTCACCGGCAAGATGCTGGACGAGCGGCTCGGCAAGATCACGTTCTGGACGCTGTTCGTGGGCTTCCACGGCACGTTCCTGGTGCAGCACTGGCTCGGTGCCGAGGGCATGCCGCGTCGCTACGCGGACTACCTCGCGGCCGACGGCTTCACCGCGCTGAACACGATCTCGACGATCTCCTCGTTCCTGCTCGGCCTGTCGATCCTGCCGTTCTTCTACAACGTGTGGAAGACCGCCAAGTACGGCAAGAAGGTCGAGGTCGACGACCCGTGGGGCTACGGCCGTTCGCTGGAGTGGGCCACTTCCTGCCCGCCCCCGCGCCACAACTTCATCACCCTGCCGCGGATTCGTTCCGAATCCCCGGCGTTCGACCTGCACCACCCGGAGATCGCCGCGCTGGAGCAGCTCGGTCACCACTCCGAGGCCGACAAGGTCCTCGCCGGTGGTAAGGAGGCAGGCAAGTGAAGATCCAGGGCAAGCTGTTCATCTGGCTGAGCGTCTTCATCCTGATCATGGCCGTCACGTACGGCGTGTGGTCGAAGGAGCCGGTCGGCACCACCGCCCTCGTCCTGGCCTTCGGGCTGTCCATGATGATCGGCTTCTACTTGGCCTTCACGGCCAACAGGGTCGACCAGATGGCCCAGGACAACAAGGAAGCCGATGTGGCCGACGAGGCCGGCGACGTGGGGTTCTTCTCCCCGCACAGCTGGCAGCCGCTCTCGCTGGCGATCGGTGGCGCACTGCTCTTCATGAGCATCGCCTTCGGCTGGTGGCTGGCGTACTTCTCGGCCCCGATGCTGGCCATCGGCCTCTTCGGCTGGGTCTTCGAGTACTACCGCGGTGAGAACCGCACCCAGTGACACCGCGTTACCCGTAACACCTCGCGAGGGGCCCGGACTGCTCGGCTGGAGCGTCCGGGCCCCTCGCTCGTTTGCAGTCGTAGAACGCGCTGGATCGGATGAATCTTCTTAGCGTGGGTTCATGAACGACACGCCGCGCACCCGCTCCGTAGTGAGTTGCACCCTGCTGGTCGTCACCCTGGCCGCCGGTGCGACCGCCTGTGGAGAACCCGACGGTCACCCGCTCTCGGCCAAGCCGTTCGACGCGGCGGACCAGGTCTCCTTCAACGGCCATGCCCCGCAAGGGAAGGCCGATCCCGACAAGCCCCTGGAAGTCACCGTCAAGGGTGACGAGGGACGCATCACCGATGTGACGGCCGCGGACAGCACCGGCCGCCGGCTGGCCGGCGAGCTCGCCGCCGACGGGAAACGCTGGCACTCCACCGCCCCGCTCGCCGCCGGCGCGCGGTACGAGGTGCGGGTCACCACCGAAGACGAGGACGGGGCCCCCGGCCGCCGTACGCTCTCCTTCGAGACCACCTCCCCGAAGAAGCTCCTGAACGTCTCCTTCGGCCCGCAGGCGGGCACGTACGGGGTCGGACAGCCCATCACGGCGGAACTCAGCGCTCCGGTCACCGACAAGGCGGCCAGGGCCACCGTCGAACGCTCCCTCAAGGTCCGTTCCACCCCGGCGGTGACCGGCTCCTGGTACTGGGTCGACGACAAGATCCTGCACTACCGGCCCCAGGAGTACTGGCCCGCCGGGGCTTCCGTGGAAGTGAGCAGCAACTTCAAGGGCATCAAGGTGACCAACGCCCTGCACGGTGCCGAGGTCAAGCCGCTCCGGCTCACCATCGGCGACCGGATCGAGGCCATCACCGACGCCGCCGAGCACGAGATGACCGTGCTCCGCAACGGAGAAGTGATCAACACCATTCCGGTCACCACCGGCAAGCCCGGCTTCTCCACCCGCAACGGCATCAAGGTCGTGCTCGGGAAAGAGGCGTTCGTCCGGATGCGCGGGGAGACCGTCGGCATCTCGACCGACTCCTCGGAGTCCTACGACCTGCCGGTCTACTGGGCCACCCGGGTGACGTGGAGCGGCGAGTACGTGCACGCCGCGCCGTGGTCCGTCGGGTCCCAGGGCAGCGCCAACGTCAGCCACGGGTGCACCGGGATGAGCACGGACAACGCCGAATGGTTCTTCGACACCGTCCGTGAGGGCGACGTCGTCAAGGTCGTCGGCAGCGAGGGGGAGACCATGACCCCCTTCGACAACGGGTTCGGGGACTGGAACGTCTCCTGGGAGGCGTGGCAGAAGGGCAGCGCCCTGCGGAACACCACGCCCGCGGCCGGAACCCACACGGTCGAGGCGGCGCGTTTGCGTCCCCAGGTCTGACCCGGGGTGCGCCGCCTCCCGGGACGACCGCTCGAAAGGGCTGTGCGGGCGGTGTCAGGACGCCCCGGCCGCCACCTGGAGCCGTGTACGCACCAGGGCGGCCAGGGCGTCCGCGAACTCGACCGGGTCCACCGGAAGGGTCACCGCGGCGTCCGCGCGGCTCCAGGTGGCCAGCCAGGCGTCCTGCGGGCGGCCGATCAGCAGCAGCACGGGCGGGCAGTGGAACACCTCGTCCTTGATCTGTCGGCACACGCCCATGCCGCCCACCGGCGCGGTCTCGCCGTCCAGCACGCAGACGTCGACGCCTCCGGCGTCGAGCGCCGACAGCACCGCGGGCAGCGTCGCGCACTCCAGGAACCGCACCTCGGGGACGTCGGCCGCGGGCCGTCGTCCGGTGGCGAGCTTCACCTGCTCGCGGACGTTGGCGTCGTCGCTGTAGACCAGGACCGTGGCGGTCGCCTGCATTGTTCCTCCGTGACAGCTGTGTCGTCGGGGCTCTCGGGGCATGAACCGATGCGCGGATCGTACTCCCGCGGACAGCCCGTCAGCACCGCTAATGACGTCGATTCACTGGGCCGTTCGGGGAGGACACACCCCTCTGACACACCGAACGGCACCCCCGGGAGTGAGGGCGGGATAAGCGACCGACATAATGTCGGTCGTGGCGACAGCAACGACAGTAGAAACCGGGCACGCGCACCCGTCGGTCAATCGGCCGAACCTCACCAGCGTCGGAACCATCATCTGGCTGAGTTCCGAGCTGATGTTCTTCGCGGCCCTCTTCGCGATGTACTTCACCCTGCGATCGGTGATGGGACCGGATCACTGGAAGGAGATGGCCGACCATCTGAACTTCCCGTTCTCCGCGACGAACACCACGATCCTGGTGCTTTCCTCTCTCACCTGCCAGCTCGGCGTCTTCGCCGCGGAGCGGGGCGACGTGAAGAAGCTCCGGACGTGGTTCATCATCACGTTCGTCATGGGTGCGATCTTCATCGGCGGCCAGGTCGTGGAGTACACCGAGCTGGTCAAGACGGACGGGCTCTCCCTGTCCTCGGACCCGTACGGCTCGGTGTTCTACCTGACCACCGGCTTCCACGGCATGCACGTGACAGGCGGTCTCATCGCCTTCCTGCTGGTTCTCGGCAGAACATACGCAGCCAAGAGGTTCACCCACGAACAGGCGACCGCAGCCATCGTCGTGTCCTACTACTGGCACTTCGTCGATGTCGTGTGGATCGGCCTCTTCGCGACGATCTACATGATCAAGTAACCGGGCGCTCGCACCCACCCATCATCGACGCAGAAGATCCTGACACCGGGGTAATCCGTGAAAAAGCTCTCCGCACGACGACGCCATCCACTGGCGGCCGTCGTCGTACTACTCCTCGCGCTGGCGGCTACCGGGGGGCTGTACGCCGCGTTTGCGCCTGCGGGCAAGGCGCAGGCAGACGAATCCGTCCAGTCCCTCCCCATTGAGGAGGGCAAGAAGCTCTACACCGTCGGCTGCGCCAGCTGCCACGGAACCAGTGGTCAGGGCACGTCCGACGGGCCTTCGCTGGTCGGCGTCGGCTCCGCCGCCGTCGACTTCCAGGTCGGCACCGGCCGGATGCCCGCGCAGCAGCCGGGTGCCCAGATTCCGGCGAAGAAGGTCATCTACTCGCAGGGCGAGATCGACCAGCTCGCGGCGTACGTCGCTTCGCTCGGCGCCGGCCCGATCACGCCGACCGAGAAGCAGGTCAGCCCCGACGGGGCGGACATCGCCAAGGGTGGTGACCTGTTCCGCACCAACTGCGCCCAGTGTCACAACTTCACGGGCGAGGGCGGCGCGCTGACGGACGGCAAGTACGCCCCGAGCCTGGAAGGCGCGAGCCCGAAGCACATCTACGAGGCCATGCAGACCGGCCCGCAGAACATGCCCTCCTTCCCCGACACGACGATGCCCGAGCAGCAGAAGCAGGACATCATCGCGTACATCAAGACCGTGAACGGTGACAACAGCGAGAGCCCGGGCGGCCTGTCGCTCGGTGGCCTCGGACCGGTCAGCGAAGGCCTGTTCGCCTGGATCTTCGGTCTGGGCCTCCTGATCGCCGTCGCCGTCTGGGTCGCGGCCCACACCGCTAAGGCCAAGAAGTCATGAGTAGCCAAGAAGAGAATCCAGAGAAGAGCCTGCTCGCCGAGCAGGACACCGCGCACGGCGCGGTAGTGGTCGCGGACGATCCGTTCGCGAACCCGGGGCTGCCGGCCCACAAGCCGCGCATCCAGGACATCGACGAACGTGCCGCGGACCGCTCCGAGAGGGTCGTCGCGTACCTGTTCATCCTGTCCATGCTGGCGACGGTGGCGTTCATCGCCTCCTACGTCATCTTCCCGGTCGACAAGATCGTCTACATCTGGCCGTTCGGTCATGTGAGCGCGCTGAACTTCTCCCTGGGTCTCACCCTGGGCGTGGCGCTCTTCGCCATCGGCGCGGGTGCCGTCCACTGGGCGCGCACCCTGATGTCCGACGTCGAGGTCCCGGCCGAGCGTCACGCGATCGAGGCCACGCCCGAGGTCAAGGCGCAGGTCCTCGCGGACTTCAAGGCCGGTGCCGAGGAGTCCGTGATCGGCCGTCGCAAGCTGATCCGCACCACGATGTTCGGCGCGCTGGCCCTGGTGCCGCTCGCCGGTGTGGTGCTGCTGCGCGACCTCGGTCCGCTGCCGGAGAAGAAGCTCCGCTCCACCCTGTGGGCCAAGGGCAAGAAGCTCATCAACATGAACACGATGGAGCCTCTTCGTCCCGAGGACATCGCGGTCGGTTCGCTGACCTTCGCCATGCCCGAGGGCCTGGAGGAGGACGCCGAGGACTTCCAGGCGCAGATCGCCAAGGCCGCCCTGATGATCATCCGCATCGAGCCGGACGACATCAAGGACAAGCGCGAGCGCGAGTGGGCGCACGAGGGCATCGTCGCCTTCTCCAAGATCTGCACCCACGTCGGTTGCCCGATCAGCCTGTACGAGCAGCAGACGCACCACGTCCTCTGCCCGTGCCACCAGTCCACCTTCGACCTCTCCGACGGCGCCCGCGTCATCTTCGGTCCGGCCGGGCACGCGCTTCCGCAGCTGCGGATCGGCGTGAGCAGCGAGGGTGACCTCGAAGCTCTCGGTGACTTCGAAGAGCCCGTCGGTCCTGCCTTCTGGGAGCGCGGATGAGTACTACGACGGAAACCACGCGCAAGGCGCCCGCGGGCGAGCGGGTCGCCGACTGGGCGGACGGCCGGCTGGGCATCTACGGCCTGGCCAAGGCCAACATGCGCAAGATCTTCCCGGACCACTGGTCCTTCATGCTGGGCGAGGTCTGCCTCTACAGCTTCATCATCATCATCCTCACGGGTGTGTATCTGACGCTGTTCTTCCACCCGAGCATGAACGAGGTCGTGTACCACGGCCCGTACGAGCCCATGCAGGGCATCCGCATGTCCGAGGCGTACGCCTCGACGCTGAACATCAGCTTCGACGTCCGCGGTGGTCTGCTCGTGCGGCAGATCCACCACTGGGCCGCGCTGATCTTCCTGGCCGGCATGTTCGTGCACATGATGCGCGTGTTCTTCACGGGCGCGTTCCGCAAGCCGCGTGAGATCAACTGGCTCTTCGGGTTCCTGCTGTTCGTCCTGGGCATGTTCACCGGCTTCACCGGTTACTCGCTCCCGGACGACCTGCTCTCCGGTACGGGTGTCCGCTTCATGCAGGGCGCGATCCTGTCCGTGCCGATCGTCGGCACGTACCTCGCGTACTTCCTGTTCGGCGGGAACTTCCCCGGCGGCGACTTCGTGGCCCGGTTCTACTCGGTCCACATCCTGCTGCTCCCCGGCATCATGATGGGCCTGCTGGTGGGCCACCTGATCCTGGTCTTCTACCACAAGCACACGCAGTTCGCGGGCCCCGGCCGCACGAACAAGAACGTCGTGGGCATGCCGCTGCTGCCGGTCTACATGGCCAAGGCCGGAGGGTTCTTCTTCCTGGTCTTCGGTGTCATCTCGGTCGTCGCCGCCATCGCCTCGATCAACCCGATCTGGGCCATCGGCCCGTACCGGCCGGACCAGGTGTCCACCGGTGCGCAGCCCGACTGGTACATGGGCTTCTCCGAAGGCCTGATCCGAGTCATGCCCGGCTGGGAGATCAACCTCTGGGGTCACACGCTCGTCCTGGGCGTGTTCATCCCGCTGGTCATCTTCCCGCTGGTACTGGCCGCGATCGCGGTGTACCCGTTCATCGAGTCCTGGGTCACCGGCGACAAGCGCGAGCACCACATCCTGGACCGGCCGCGCAACACGCCGACCCGGACCGCCTTCGGTGTCGCCTGGATCAGCTGGTACTTCGTCCTGCTCGTCGGTGGCGGCAACGACCTCTGGGCCACGCACTTCCACCTGTCGATCAACGCGATCACCTGGTTCGTGCGTGTCGGCTTCTTCGTGGTGCCGGTCCTGGTGTTCATCGCCACCAAGCGGATCTGCCTCGGCCTCCAGCGCCGCGACAAGGAGAAGGTGCTGCACGGACGCGAGTCCGGGCTCATCAAGCGCCTGCCGCACGGTGAGTTCGTGGAGATCCACGAGCCGCTCGCCCAGGGCGCGCTGCACACCCTCACCGCGCACGAGCAGTACCAGCCGCTCGAGATCGGCCCGACGGTCGACGAGAACGGTGTCGAGCGCAAGGTCTCGGCCCTCACGAAGCTGCGCGCCAAGCTCAGCAAGGGCTACTACGGCGAGCACAACCAGATCGCCAAGCCCACCGCCGAGGAGTACAAGGAGATCACCAGCGGCCACGGTCACCACTGATCGCCTGAACTGATCGCCACAGCCGAGAGCCCCGTCCATTCGCCGGACGGGGCTCTTCGCCGTTCCCGGGCCCCGATAGGGTGGAGCGGCACCCCCCTTTCCGGCTGTGGATTCTTGGAGCGGACCATGAACGTGGCGACCCCGAACGGCGGCGACAGCGCGGCGGACCGTTCCTGGTCCGGCGTACTGACGCCCCTGCTGCGCGGCGAGGACCTCGGTGCGGACGACACCGCCTGGGCCATGGACCGGATCATGAGCGGGGACGCCACCGACGCGCAGATCGCGGGCTTCGCCATCGCGCTGCGCGCCAAGGGCGAGACGGTCGCCGAGGTGAGCGGCCTGGTACGCGCGATGTACGAGCACGCCCGCACCATCGAGGTGCCCGGCCCCTCGGTCGACATCGTCGGCACCGGCGGCGACCTCGCGAAGACGGTCAACATCTCCACGATGTCCGCGATCGTGATCGCCGGCACGGGGGCCAAGGTCGTCAAGCACGGCAACCGGTCCGCCTCCTCGGCCAGCGGCGCCTCCGACGTCCTGGAGAAGCTCGGCGTCAACCTGGAGCTGACCCCGCAGCGGGTCGCCGAGGTGGCCGCCGAGGCGGGCATCACCTTCTGCTTCGCGGTGAGGTTCCACCCGGCCCTGCGGTACGCGGCCAAGGCCCGCAAGGAGCTGGGCACCCAGACCACCTTCAACATCCTCGGCCCGCTCACCAATCCGGCCCACGTCCGCGCCCAGGCCGTGGGGGTCGCCGACCTGAGGATGGCGCCCATCGTGGCCGGCGTCCTCGCCGAGCGCGGCAACTCCGCGCTCGTCTTCCGCGGCGACGACGGGCTCGACGAGCTGACCACCACCGCGACCTCCCGGGTCTGGGTGGTCCGGGACGGCGAGGTGCGCGAGCAGGCGTTCGACCCGCGCCACGTCGGGCTGGAGCTGGTTCCGGTGGAGGCGCTGCGCGGCGCCGACCCCTCGTACAACGCGGACGTCGCCCGCCGGGTGCTGGACGGCGAGAAGGGCGCGGTGCGCGAGGCCGTGCTGCTGAACACGGCGGCGGCGCTGGTGGCGCTCGACCCGGGCGAGGGCACCCTCACCGAGCAGATCGGCGCCAAGATCGCCGTCGCCGCCGAGTCCATCGACTCCGGGTCGGCGCACCGTGCGCTGGAGCGCTGGGTGGCGGCCAGCAACGCCTGACGCGCACGAGCTCAAAGGGGCGCGGTCCGCGATGCGGACCGCGCCCTTGCGTTCACCGGCACCTGTGGCAAGATGCTGGCAGGTCATGAGTGACAGCGACTACGGCCCCGGCCCGCTGTCCGGCAACCCTCCGTCCGTGGCGGGGTGCCCCGGGTGAAGACCAGGCCGTAGGCAGCGAGGTCTGCGGCAAGCGCGGGCCCCTCGGCATCCTTGAATGCCAACCCCCGGGGTCCTGGTCCCTAGGGAGCCTCTTGTGAGCAAGCGAATGCGATAGGGCGCAACGCCCTTCTCCGCACCCCTTCATCTCTTCGCACCGTGCTGCCGCGTACCCGCCGGCACGGTGAATTCGCCTGCACGATCCGGGAGTTCGTCATGTCCGTGTCTTCTGCTGCCCTCAACACCTCCGACTCTTCCGCCGACTTCGACGCGGACGTCGCCCCGCTGCCGGTTCTCGGCAAGGACGTCACCGTCCCGCTCGTCACCGGCGGCGAGGTCACCTACGCGGCACTCGACTACGCGGCCAGCGCCCCTGCCCTCCAGCGGGTCTGGGACGACGTGGCGGCCTACGCGCCGTACTACGGCAGCGTCCACCGCGGCGCCGGCTACCTCTCGCAGCTCTCCACCGACCTCTTCGAGAACAGCCGCGCCACCGTCGCCGAGTTCCTCGGCTGCCGCCCCGGCGACCAGGTGATCTTCACCCGCTCGACCACCGACTCCCTCAACCTGCTCGCGGCCGTGATCCCGGCCGGCTGCGAGGTGTTCGTGTTCGAGACCGAGCACCACGCCTCGCTGCTGCCCTGGCGGGACGCCCGGGTCACCTACCTCAACGCGCCGCGCACCCCGCGGCAGGCCGTCGAGACCCTGGAGCGCGCACTCGCCGACCGTGACCCCTACGGCCCGGCCCTCGTCTGCGTCACCGGCGCCTCCAACGTCACCGGCGAGCTGTGGCCGGTCAAGGAGTTGGCCGCCGCCGCCCACGCGCACGGTGCCCGCATCGTGCTGGACGCCGCCCAGCTCGCCCCGCACCACCCGGTGGACATCGCCGCGCTCGACGTCGACTGGGTCGCCTTCTCCGGTCACAAGCTCTACGCCCCCTTCGGCTCCGGCGTCCTCGCCGGCCGCGCCGACTGGCTCCAGGACTCCGAGCCCTACCTGGCCGGCGGCGGCGCCTCGAAGAAGGTCGCCCGGCGCACCGACGGCGGCGTGGACGTGGAGTGGCACACCACCTCCGCCCGCCACGAGGCCGGTTCGCCCAACGTCATCGGCGTCTACTCCATCGCCTCCGCCTGCAAGGCCCTGACCGAGGCCGGTTTCGACAAGCTGGTCGCCCGCGAGCAGCGGCTCGTCGCCCGGGTCCGGGCGGGCCTCGCCGAGGTGCCGCAGGTCAAGGTGCTCTCGCTCTTCGGCGACGACGCCCCGCGCGTCGGCGTCATCTCCTTCGTGGTGGAGGGCTGGAACAGCTCCCACTTCGCCGCCGCGCTCTCCGCCGAGTACGGCATCGGCGTCCGCGACGGCCTGTTCTGCGCCCACCCGCTGGTCCGCACCCTGCTCGGCAGCGACCCGCAGGACCCGGGCGAGTGCGGTGCGCCGGAGGCCGAGCCGGGCGAGCGCTCCCTGAACGCCATCCGCGTCAGCTTCGGCGCCGGTACGCCGGACGAGCACGTGGACCGCTTCGTGCGCGCGGTCGGCGAGCTGGTGAGCGAGGGTGCCCAGTGGAAGTACCGCACCGAGGGCGGCCGTTGCGTCCCGGACCGGGGTACCGCGCAGATCTGACGGCGACGCCGGTAACACTTCGGCCGGGGACGGGCAGCGGCCCCGGCCCGGCCGAAGCGCGTCCCGTGGCCCCTCCGT
>NZ_JBSFVR010000088.1:0-24420 GCF_053592415.1 Streptomyces sp. NPDC002690
CGCCTCCGCGGCGGCCCGGACCACGTCGCGCAGTCGCTGTCGTTGGGTGAGCGTCTCGCCGGTGAGCGGGCCCGCGCGCCGGACCGGCGCGCGGGGTGGTGCGGGGGAGATCCGGCGGTGCTGCTCGTCAGAGCAGCTGCCAGAGGTGGTCGTCGGTGCCGTTGTCGTCGTACTGCACGACATGGGCGCTGTCGGCGAGGGACATCAGATCCACGCCGAGCACCTTGTCCGAGTGCCGGTTGCGGACGCGGTACCAGCCGTCGCCGTTCGGCACGAGCTGCCAGAGGTGGTCGTCGGTGTCGTTGTCGTCGAACTGGACGACGTGGGCGCTGTTGGCCGTGGACATCAGATCGACGCCGAGCACCTTGCCGGAGTGCCGGTTGCGGATGCGGTACCAGCCGTCGCCGTTGGCGACCAGCCGCCACAGGTGGTCGTCGGTGCCGGTGTCGCCGAACTGCACCACATGGGCGCTGTTCGTGGTCGACATCCCGTCCACGCCGAGCACCTTGCCCGAGTTCTTGTTGGCGATCCGATACCAGCGGTCCGCCAGCCAGGGCGCCGCGTCCGGTGCGGCCGTCGGGAACGACGTGATCCGCAGCCGGGCCGCCCCCATCGGGACGAGGGTGACCTGCTCGACGGGCTCGGTGCTGCGCGCCGGGCTCTGCTGGAGCGGCGCCACCACGTGCTCGTCGTCCGCGCTCCACTCGGGGATGCGGCGGGCTCGCGCGGTCAGCGTGAGCGGGGTGCCGGCCAGGGTGAAGGGGTTGGTGCCGGCCGTCAGCCGGGTGGAACGTGAACCAGGCCGCGCGGCCACGGTGGCCTGGGGCAGCGCGCCGTCCAGCACGAGGCCGTAGTTCCACGGGGTGGTGGCGTGCACCGCGAACTCCGGGAACTGGTCCGTGCCGCCGATGCGCTCGTAACTCTCGCCGATGCGGAGCGAGTACGTGAGCGGTCCGCGGTCGATGCTCACCGAACCGTGGTTCTCCGCCCACGTGCGCACGGTGGTCTGCTGCGGGAAGCGGAGCGTGACCTTGTCGCCGTTCTTCCAGGTGCGGTCGACGCGGGTGAAGGCGGGACCGGCGGGGGCGGTGACCCGCTGCCCGTTGACCCGGATCTCCGGCGCGGTGCACCAGGCCGGAACGCGCAGCACCAGCGGGAACTTCACCTGCTTCGGGGTCTTCAGGGTGAGCGTGACCGTGTCCGTGAAGGGGTAGTCGGTCTCCTCGGTGATGGTGACCTCGGTGCCGTCCGCCACCGCCGCCGTCACCTCGCTGGCCGCGTACATCGCCGCCGCCAGACCGCCGTCCGGAGTGGCGAGCCAGAGCTCTTCGAGGAAGTACGGCCAGCCCATGCCGTAGTTGTGCGGGCAGCAGCGGTACTGGTCCACGCCCGGCAGGAACGCCTGCATCGCGAAGCCGTTCTGGAACTGCCGGTCCCGTTTGGGCTCGTTGTCCAGATCGACGCTGTTGGCGCTGGTGATGTAGTGGATCGCCTTGCCCGAGGGATCGAGCGACGCGGGCAGCGAGTTGAACGCGAGATCCTCGCAACGGTCCGCCCACAGTGGGTCGCCCGTGATCCGGGTGAGCAACTGGTGGCTCGCCATGAACTCCACGATGCCGCAGGTCTCGAAGCCCTGGCGCGGATCTCCGTGCCCGGCCCGGGCGTTCTCGTCGCCGGCGATCCCGCCGCCCGCGAACTGCCCGTACTGGCCCATCGCCTTGGCGTACGTGCCGTAGGTGTCCTTGGTGTCCTGTGCGGAGCCGCTGCGCAGCGCGTACTGGGCGGGCTCGCGGAAGCCCTGCGCGATGTTGACGTTGTGCGGGTTGACCAGGTTGTCGCCCCAGTCGGCGCCGTTCTGGTGGATCTTGTCGGCGAGGTCGAGCAGGAAGGTGTCGCCGGTCCGGTTGAACAGCCAGAAGACGCTGTCCAGACCGTCGCCCCAACGCAGTGCGATCCAACTGGTGTTGAAGGCACCAGGGCCCTGAGCGTTCATGTACCGGAAGAACCGGCTGAGGAAGGGGATCACCCGGGTGTCGCCGCTGTACTCCTGCCAGGAGCGCAGCGCCTGGATCAGCGGGAGGAACGGCCAGAAGTCCGGTCCGCCGTTGAGCGAGGTGCGCAACGCCTTGGGGCCGAAGAACCCGTCCGACTGCTGCGTGGTGAGGATCGCGTCGATCCAGCGCCGGGTGGCGGCGAGCGCCTTCGCGTCGCCGGTGACGATCGCCAGGTCGGTGTATCCCCGCAGCCAGTACGGGACTTCCTCCCAGCCGCCCTGGTCGGTGTGCACCCAGCCGGAGGTGTCGAAGTCGAGGAAGTGCGAGAACTCCTCGTAACGCCCGCACAGGCCGTCCAGTTGGAGTTGGAGCTGTCCGGCGAGCCAGCCCCGTGCCTTGACCCGGCCGGGCGGCAGCTTCAGGAACGCGGTCGGGTGCAGCGGCGCGGCGTTCGGGGCGTAGTGGCCGCCGCGCGCCACCGGCGCCACGTGGCCCGCCGCGGTCGCGGTGGTGGCCCAGCGGCCCATGGCGGCGGTCGAGGCGGCGGTGACCAGGGCGCTGGTCACGAAGTGCCGACGGTTCAGGGGCATGTGGAAGCTCCACTTCTGCTCTGCGGCAGCCTCGTTCCGCGCCCTGGTGCGACGACTCGGGCGCATGGCGAAGAAGGCTGTCGCGTTCCGGTGCGGTGGTGCGACAACTTCTATGCAACGTTGGAAAAATGATGTCGGCGGTATGACAGCACGCCGTCAAGCCGGTGTCCAGAGATCGCGCAGCGGTTGGTGCGGGGGGGGTGTCGGCCACCCGGTCCGGAGAAACGGATGGAGTGGACGATGGATGCGGTGGTGAGATGGGGGGATGCGGCAAGACGACTCGACAACGGTCGACCGGGGGCAGTACCAGGACGCGGTGACGCCCTGGGAGACCGATACGTGGCGGGAGGCAGCCCTCGCGTGGGTGGAGAGCGGGCTGGCGGCCCATGGGCTGCGCGCGGCGGGCAGGCGATCGGTGCGGCTGCGGCCGTGGTCCGTGCTGGTGCGGATTCCCGTCGAGGAGCAGGGAGTCGTGTGGTTCAAGGCCAACCCGCCCGCGAGTGCCTTCGAATCGGGGCTCACCGAAGCTCTGTCGCGCTGGGTTCCCGGGCAGGTGCTGAAGCCGATCGCCGTCGAAGCGGAGCGCGGATGGGCGCTCCTTCCCGACGGCGGCCCGCTCTTCCGGGACGCTCTGGACCGTGGCACTGCGGACCTGCCGGACTGGGAGGACATGCTCCGGCAGTACGCCCTGCTGCAAGGCGAGTTGACACCTCTCGTCGGAGAAATGGAGTCACTCGGTGTCCCGAACGGGCGGTTGGCGGTCCTGCCGGAGATTTTCGACCGGGTGGTGGAGGAGAACCCGGTGCTGGGTCAGGAGGGCCGCGAGGCGATGCGGGAACTCCGTCCGCGTCTGGCGGACTGGTGTACCGAGCTCGCCGGCGTGGGCATCGCCGACACGCTCGACCATTCCGATCTGCACGACGGTCAGTCGTTCGCCCCCGGGCCCGGTCGCTTCACCTTCTTCGACTGGGGTGACGCGGCGATCTCCCACCCCTTCTGCAGCCTGTTGGTCTCCGCCCGTGCGGCCCGCCGGAGATACGGCCCCGAGGCGCTTCCCCGCCTTCGCGACGCCTACCTGGAGCCGTGGACGGGAAGCGGCCCCACGGCCGCTGAACTGCGGCGCGCCGTGAGCCTCGCGTGGCGGCTCGGGGCGATCGGCCGGGCCTGCTCCTGGGGTCGTCTCTTCCCCGGGGCGGACGGCGGCGCGGTCGACCCCGGAGGCGCGGACAGTGCGCGCTGGCTGCGGGAACTTCTTGTGGAGCCGCCTCTTTGACGGGCATTCATTCTTTACGAGCCGCTTTCGCGATCCGTTCCGACGTGTTCGCCTCGGTCGGCGCAGCGCCACGACAAGGGCTGCTCCTACGGCTGTAGAGGGTACGACGTGGAGCCACAAGGGCACTTGGGTGGATGCCAAGTGCGCCAACAGCATGAGGCTGGGCCCGACGGCGGCGTCGATGGCCATGCCGATACGATCCGGTCCGTGCAGTGAGGTGTCTCCCGACGGTCCGGATTCCGGTTCCCCGCTGCCCTCTCGGAGGGTCCCGGGCACAGGTGAAGGTGAAGGTGGAAAGTGAAGAACTTCCTGCTGCTGATTCGGCTCGGTTGCGTCGCGGTGTCGGTGGTCGCACCACTGGAGATTGTCTGCTACTTCCTTCTGGGGGTGTTCGAGGCGCAGTCCGGAGCGAGCGGGGAGGGATGGAGCCGGTCGGTGGACGCACTGCGGATCGCTGTGCCCGCAGGGGCCGTCGAGTTGGGCATCATCCTGGTCGTGCTGCTCTGGGCCAGGGCGGCGAGCACCGATCCGACCTCACGGTCCGCTCGCGTCGTCGCGGTCGTGGTGGCCGCCCTGTGCGCCAGTGTCCCTACCGCGTTCGTCGTGGGCGTGTGGGCCTGGCCCGTGGTCCTGCTGAGCTGTCTGGCGCCCGCGGCTCTGGCCGCCCCCGTTCTCATGCGGCCTTATGCGCCGGTGACCGAGAGCACCGCCTGAGAGGGCATCAGGGCTCGCTGTACGGCCGCGCTCAGGGGGAGACGGGCGTGCGGGAGAGCGCGGTGCGCAGGGCGAAGGCACCGAGCAGGCCGCCCGCGGTGAACCGTTGGGCGGTCATGACGCGGGGCCGGGTGGCCAGGAACCCGGACAGCCGTGCCGCGCTCAGCATGATCAGAGCGTTCACGGTGATCCCCACGATGATCTGCACACCGCCGAGCTGGAGGAGCTGGGCCCAGGACGGACCCGCGTGGGGGTCCAGGAACTGGGGCAGCAGCGCGGCGTACAGCAGAGCGATCTTGGGGTTGAGCAGGTTGGTCAGCAGCCCCGTCGAGAACAGCCGGGCGTCGGAGGCCGGAGGCAGGTCTCCGGCCGGGTCGAAGGGCGACCGCCCGCCGGGCTTGAGCATGCCCCAGGCAAGGTGGGCCAGATAGGCGGCCCCGGCGAGCTTGACCACCGTGTACGCCACGGGCACGGCGGCGAACAGTGCGGAGAGGCCCGCAGCCGCGGCCAGCAGGTAGCACACGAAGCCCACGGCGGTCCCGCCGAGGCTCACCAGGCCCGCCCTGCGGCCCTGGGTGATCGCGCGGGACGCGAGGTGGATCATGTTCGGTCCCGGAGTCACGGCCATGCCCAGTTCGACCAAGGCCACCCCTCCCACTGCGGACAGAGCTATCACGGCCGTCCTCCTGATGGTTCGTCGGTCTCGGGTGCGGCGCCGGATCGGGACAGCGTCGGCCGGTGCGGACGACCGCGCACTCGCGTGGGTGCGTGCTCCGCCCACCGAAGGATACGGCCCCGCCCTGGGCGCGACGGTGTGCGCTGCGGCTGCCCAACTCCCCACGAGCAGGACCGGTCTCATCACATGCTCCGATTTCCGTGAAAGGTGACGGAAGACGCGGGGGGTGTCCGGCGGGAGCCGTGCCCCGGCCGGACCTGGAGCTGGTGGTACGCGATGCGGTGCGGCGTGCGGGCGCGCGTGGGGTGCGATCCGGCGCGCGGAGTGCGGGACGCGCCGGTGCGTGACCGATATTCAGCCAGTTAGCCGTACACGGTCAAGAGCGGGAACCGGACATGACCGTTCGGTCAACGGACGTCGCAGGCAGAGGCGTTACGTGGCTCCACCACCGGTCGCGGCCCGCGGCCCAGCACCCCTCCACCACCGCGGCCCAGCACCCCTCCACCACCGCGGCCCAGCACCCCTCCACCACCGCGGCCCAGCACCCCTCCACCACCGGTCGCGGCGGGCGGCCCCGCGCTCCCCCGCCGCCCCGGCCGGCACCCACCGGCTCACCCGTGCGGACCCCGCTCCGTGTCGCTGCCCGGCGTGCTCGCGGTCGGCTGCGAAGGTACGGCGAGAGTTTCGACCGGATGCCCCCGGTGTGGCGCCGGGCGCCGCGCCGTCGTGTCCGTAACCGCCCGCGATCCGGGGCCCCGCCCCTCCGCGTCGCTCCGAGGCGGCCCGGTGGACGCCGGACCGCCGCCGGGTGCGTCGCGCACGGGCGGGGGGCGTTCCCGGCGGGTCGGCCGTCCGGCTCGTACCGCCTCGGCAGAAGGGCACGCATGACCACGGGTCAGGGGCACGGACGCACCACGGGCCGGAGCGGTCCCGCGGGAGGCGATCACACCGCGCGGAGCCGTCGGGGGTTCCTGCGGACCGGCGGCGGGATCGCGGTGGCCACCGCGCTGGCGCCGGTCCTGTCCGGATGCTCGGGCGGTTCCGGCGACGGGCTGCGCATCGTGGGCGTCACCGACCAGCAGCAGCCGGTGGAGGAGTTGCTGGCGCTGTACCGGGAGAGCCGCCCCCGGGAGTCCTTCACCACCTCGTTCGCACCCACGGAGCAGATGCAGACGGTGGTCCGCACCCAGCTCGCAGGTGGCAACGCCCCGGCCGTGCACGCGGTGTACCCGGGCAGCGGCAGCGCGATGTCCATGGTCGAGCTGGCCAGAGCCGGGCTGCTCACCGATCTCAGCGCGCAGCCGTGGACGAGGAACATCCCGGCGGCCTTCGGTGCGGCCTACCGGTACGAGGGGCACACGTACCTCTACTCGGCGGGCAGCTGCCTGATCGGCGCGATCTACAACAAGAAGGTGTTCGCCCGGGCGGGTGTCGAGCCGCCGTCGACCTGGAAGGAGCTGCTCGCGGTCTGCTCCGAGTTTCGGGCGCGGGGTGTCGTACCGATCGCGCTCGGCGCGCAGACGCCGTGGGTGGCGCAGCTGATCAGTTACGCGCTGGTGCCGAACGCCGTCTACGCGCAGAACGCCCGGTTCGACGACGACATGGCGGCCGGTCGGACGACTTTCCGGGACTCGGGATGGGCCGATGCTCTCGGCCGCTATCAGGAGCTCCAGCGCAAAGGTTTCTTCAACGACAATCCCAACGGCACCACGTTCGAGCAGCAGACCGCGATGGTGGCCACCGGGAAGGCGGCGATGGCCGTCCAGGTCTCCGCCGTGCTCGGGGTGTTCCGGGAGGCAGCCGAGAGCCCTGGCGATCTGGCGATGTTCCCCTTCCCCGGCGGGGACGATCCGGCGCGGCTGTGGATTCCGGCCGGGATCGTGGTCGGCCTCGGCGTCTCCGTACGCGCGGGGAAGGACCCGCGGGCCGCGGACTTCATCGCGTTCCTCGGGAAGCAGGAGAACATCGACCGCTGGGCGTCGGCCGTCTTCGCGATCCCCTTCCGGCGGGACGCTTCGACCGCCGTCGACCCGGTCCTGGAGCCGTTCCTGCCCATCGTGGACGGGGGCCGCGCCGTGCCGTTCATGGACCAGCGGTGGCCCAACGCCGAGGTGCAGCCCGCGCATTGCTCGGCCGTGCAGGACTTGCTGGCCGGGGTGACGGACGTCCGGGGCGCGCTCGGACAGATGGACGACGCCTACCGGAGGGCCTCATGAGCCGCTCGCTCCCCCACCCCGAGGAGATCGAACCCGAGGAGATCGGGCCCGAGGAGACCCGGCCGGGGAAGACCCGGCCCGGGGCGCCGCCCCCGCCCACGGTGCGCATCCGGCCGCCGCGGACCGCGCCCCGCACGCGCTCCCGCCGCGATCTCACGCTCCCGCCCTGGGGGTTCGTCGTCCCCGCCCTGGTGGTGTACGCGGTCGTGGTGCTCTACCCGGCCATGGCAGGCGTCGCGTATGCGTTCACCGACTGGTCGGGCATCGGCGACGCCTCGTTCGTCGGGCTGGCGAACTTCCGCGCGCTCCTCGACGACCAGCGGACGCTGGACTCCGTGGTGAACACACTGCTGCTGACGGTGGCCGTGGTGGTGGTCCAGAACCTCGTCGGACTGCTGCTGGCCCTGGGGGTCGACAGCGGCATCCGGAGCCGGTCGCTGCTGCGGGTGGTCTTCTTCGCCCCGGCGGTCGTCAGCCCGGTGATGGTCGCGTTCCTGTGGAAGTACGTCTACAACCCCGAGCCCTCCGCCGGGCTCAACGGCCTGCTGGGCGCCTTCGGCCTGGGCGCGCTGCGGCAGGACTGGCTGGGCGATCCGTCGCTGGCGCTCTGGTCGGTGGCCGCCATGGTCGTCTGGCAGTACGCCGGGTACTCGATGGTCATCTTCCTCGCCGGGCTCCAGGGGGTGCCGCCCGAACTCCACGAGGCGGCCAGGATCGACGGCGCCGGAGCCTGGCAGCGGTTCCGTTGGGTCACCTGGCCGATGCTCGCCCCGGCGCTGACCGTCAACCTCATGCTGTCGACGATCGGTGGCCTGAAGCTCTTCGACCAGGTGTACGCGGCCACCAACGGCGGCCCCGGCACCGCCAGCGAGACGCTGTCGACGGCCCTGTTCAAGGAGGCTTTCGTGTACGGGAAGTTCGGCTACAGCACCGCCGTGGCCCTGGTGCTCGCGCTCTTCGTGGCGGCGGTCTCCCTGGTCCAGCTCCGTTTCCTGCGCGCCCGGGAGGTGACAGCGTGACGCACCCCGAACACGTCGGGCCCACGAAGCCCGTGAAGCGCACCAAGCCCGTGAAGTCCAAGAACCGTTCCGCCCCCCTCCGTGCCCGCTACGGGAGCTACACCCTGGAGCTGGTCATGATCGCGGTGGCGGTCCTCTTCCTGTTCCCGGTGTACGCGCTGATCACGCTGGCACTCAAGGAGCCCCGGCAGATCGCCGATTCACCGCTGGGCCTGCCCGCCCCGCCGACCGTGCACAACTTCGCCCACGCCTGGTCGTCCGCGTCCCTCGGCCCCGCGCTCGTGAACAGCGCGGTCATCACCACCCTCAGCCTGCTGCTGCTGGTGGTGCTCGGCTCGACGGCCGCGTACTTCCTGGCCCGCCGCGCCGAGGGGCTCGGCTACGGCCTGTACGTCCTCTTCCTGCTGGGCATCGTGCTGCCCTTCCAACTGGGCATGATCCCGCTGTACAAGCTGGTCGACAGCCTCGGCTGGCTCGGTACGTACCAGGGCATGGTGCTCTTCTACACCGGCATCCAGCTGCCGTTCACGGTGTTCCTCTACACCGGGTTCGTCCGCACCCTGCCCGCCGACTACGCGCAGGCCGCGCTGATCGACGGGTGCGACCACCGGCAGGCGTTCACCCGGATCGTGTTCCCGCTGCTGCGGCCGATCACCGGCACGGTGATCATCCTGAACGCCGTCTTCGTCTGGAACGACTTCTTCACCCCGCTGCTCTACCTCGGAGGTTCCGACAAGGAGACCGTGCCGGTGGGGGTGTTCTCCTTCGTCGGCCAGTACGTGTCGGACTACGGGCTGGTCTTCGCGGGGCTCGCGCTGGCCGCGCTGCCCGTCCTGGTGGTGTTCCTGCTGCTCCAGCGGTACGTCATCAAGGGGTTCGCCGGGGGGCTCAAGGGCTGAGCCCCGCCGGGGCCCGCTACGGCCTCAGCGCCCGCAGCAGCAGGTCCGCGAGGTGGCCGGCCACTTCCTGCTTGGTGAGCGGCCCGTCGGGGCGGTACCAGGTCGAGAGGTGGTGGATCGAGCCGAAGTGGTAGTCGACCACGAGGTCGGCGGGGCTGGAGAGCGAGAAGACGCCCGCCCGCTGGCCTTCTTCGATCAGGGCGCGGAAGCGCTCGTGGTAGCGGCGGCGTTCGACGCGCACCTGCTTGTTCTTCTCCGGGCTCAGGTGGTGCATGGAGCGGAAGAAGATCGAGGCGTCGTCCAGGTTCTCGATGGTCGTCACGACCACGTCGGCGGCGGCGTCGCGCAGGCGCTTCTCCACCGGCTCGTCGGCGTTGGCGAAGGCGTCGAGGCGCTCCTGCTGGAGGCGGAGCACCCGGGCGTAGACCTCGTGGAGGAGGTCCTCCTTGGAACCGAAGTAGTGGTACAGGGCGCCCTTGGTCACCCCGGCGGCCTCGACGATCTCCTGGACCGAGGTGCGGTCGTACCCCTGCTCCGCGAAGAGGCGGGTGGCGGCGGCCAGCAGCCGTTGGGGAACGGGAACCCCGTTCCCTTCCCTCGCCTTGGCCATCGCCGCCACCTGCCCTTCGCATCACCGTGAACGTGTTCCAAAGGCCCGTCCGGCCTTCAGTGCGGAGAACGCAGTTCCCGCCTGAGGATCTTCCCACTCGCCGTTTTCGGCAGCTCGGCCAGGATCTCGACCTGGCGCGGGTACTTGTACGCGGCGAGCCGTTCCTTGCAGTACGCGCCCAGTTCCTCCGGCGCCACCCCGGCGCCCGGCCGGAGGCTGACGTAGGCGCGGACCGTCTCGCCGCGGTAGGCGTCGGGGACGCCGACGACCGCGGCCTCGCGTACGGCGGGGTGGGTGTAGAGGACGTCCTCCACCTCGCGGGGCCAGACCTTGAACCCGGAGGCGTTGATCATGTCCTTCTTGCGGTCCACCACGTAGAGCCAGCCCTGGCGGTCCATGAAGCCGATGTCTCCGGTGCGCAGTTCGCCGTCCGGGAAGGCGGTGGCGGTCGCCTCGGGCAGGTTCCAGTAGCCGGACACGACCTGGGGGCCGCGCACCGCGATCTCGCCCTGTTCGCCGAGCGGCACCTCGGCACCGTTCTCGTCGAGGATGCGCACGAGGGTGTCCGGGCCCGGTACGCCGACCGACAGGGTGCCGGAGACGGGGTCGACGGGCGCTTCCCGGTGCGGGGGCACGGCGGCGCAGGGGGCGGTGCACTCGGTGAGGCCGTAGCCGTTGCGGAGGTAGGGGCCGAAGTCCGCCCGGAACTTCTCCACCAGCGCGGGCGGCAGGGGTGCGCCGCCGGAGGAGATCACCGCGAAGGAGTCGAAGTGGGCGGGGGTGGCGTCGGGGTGGGCGGCGAGCGCCATGAAGGCGGTGGACGGGCCGACGGTGTAGGCGGGGCGGTGGGTGGCGAAGGCTTCGAGGACCACGCCCGCCTCGAAGCGGTAGGCGAGCACCAGGGTGCCCGCGTTGGCGAGGCAGGCGGCGAGCTGGCAGACCATGCCGGTGATGTGGAAGAGCGGGGCCAGGGCGAAGTAGGCGGCACCCTCGGCGATCGGGTGGTCCTTGCGCTGGCGTTCGGCGTTGACCATGACGTTGCCGTGGGAGTTCATCGCCCCCTTGGGTTTTCCGCTGGTACCGGAGGTGTAGCTGATCAGCGCGGTGTCGGCGGCGGTGAGCGCGCGGTCCTCGGGGGCGGTGAGCCCCTTGCGGGCGACGGTCACCAGGTCGTCGGCGTCGCCGGGAACGGGCAGCCGCTCGAAGCCGAGGACACGCGGGTCGTTCTCGCTCTGCAGGTCGAGCTCGCAGGCGGTGATGGCGATGGTGACGCCCGGGGCGGCTGCCGCGGTGTCGCGCAGGTACGACTCCCAGGCCCGGTCCGAGCAGAAGAGCGCGGTCACTCCGGCGTCGTCCAGGACGTGCGCGACCTCGCCTGCCTTGTACATGGGGTTGAGCGGGACGACGGTGGCGCCCGCCTTCCACGCGCCCAGCAGGGCGAGGACGAAGTGCGGGGTGTTCTGCAGCATGATCGCCACGCGGTCGCCGTGGCGCAGGCCCCGGGCCGCGAGGTGTCCGGCGACCGAATCGCTGAGCTCGTCGGTCTCGCGGTAGCCGAGCCGCCCGTCGAAGTAGGCGAGGGCCGTGTGTTCAGGGGCGCGGGCGACGGCGGCCCGGAAGGCGTGCAGGACCGTCTCGGCGGGCTCCACGGGGGTGAGCTGCGTCTCGGAGAGCAGCCCGGTCCAGGGCTTCGCGGCGTACGGGGACGTCTGCGGGGTCATGTCGGTCGAGGTGGTCATGCGCGGGTCCCCTTCTCCCAGGAGCGCTGGAGCTTGTTCATGCCGCGGATCCAACGTTCCGGGTCCTCGGCCCTGGCCTGGTAGTACGTGGCCACCTCCGGGTGCGGCAGGACGAGGAAGCGGTCCTCGCCGATCGCGTCGAAGAGCGCGTCGGCGACGGCTTCCGGTTCGATGGCGGTGGGGGCGAGGACGAGTTCGCCGGCCGATCCGGCGGCGGTGAGCATGTCGGTCCGTACGCCCTGCGGGCAGATCGCGTGGACCTTGATGCCGCGGTGGCGGTAGGTGAGCGAGAGCCATTCGGCGAAGGCGACGGCCCCGTGCTTGCTGACGCTGTAGGGCGCGGCGCCGATCATCGTCAGCAGGCCGGCGGCGGAGGCGGTGGTGACGAACCGGCCGCTGCCGCGCTCCAGCCACTCGGGCAGCAGTGCCCGGGCCGCGCGGACGTGGGCCATCACGTTGACGTCCCAGGCGGCGGCCCACACCTCCTCGTCGGCGAAGACGTCGCCGGGCGAGGCGAGGCCGGCGTTGGCGCAGAACACGTCGACGGTGCCGCCGAGGGCGTCCCGGGCGGCGTCCACGATCCCGGAGGCGTCACCGGCGATCGCGGTGCCGCCGATCTCCTCGGCGAGTGGCTCGATCCGTGCGGCGTCGAGGTCGTTGACGACCACCCGCGCACCCTCGGCGGCGAATCTCCGGGCCAGGGCGGCGCCGATGCCGCCTCCGGCTCCCGTGACCACTACGCCGGCGCCTTGAACCGTACTCATCGGGTCCTGCCTCTCTGCACGACTGCCCCAGCAGACTAACCAGTCGGTATGTGATCGGGGAAGGGGTCGCGGGAAGGTCCGCGGCCCCCGGCGAAGAGCGGTGGAGCCTGTGGAGCGCCGAGAGAGAGCACGGTCGGCCGCCCCACGGGGCCGGCCGCGCCGGACGAGCACGGGGACGCGGCACGGGCGTCGCCCCCCCGGCGGTGGTGAACGGTTCGCCTGTCCTGCGGCTTTCTGCCGCCGTGGCGCGTTCGCCTTGACCTCAAGCGCTTGAAGTGGTGGAGGCTGTGCCCATGGCGGGAACGAGGCAGGAGCCGGCAACGGCTCTGACCATTCAGCAGATGGCGCGCGCGTCGGGTTTCAGCGAGCCGACCCTGCGCTACTACGAACGGATCGGACTGCTCGGGGCGATCGACCGCGACCCGTCCAGCGGCCACCGCCGCTACGGCCCTGAGTCGGCTGCCCGGGTGGAGGCCTTGGCGTGCCTGCGCTCGTCGGGCATGACGGTCAGCGGGATGCGCAGCTACCTGGAGCTGCTCGCCCGCCGGGAGTCCGCCGCACAAGAGCTCCGGGATCTGTTCGCCACCCAGGCGCAGACCCTGGAGGCCGATCTGGAGCGACTGCGACTGCGGCTGGCGTACCTGCGCGGCAAGGCCGACCTGTGGGGAGCGCGTGTCAGCCAGGACGCCTCCGCCGAAGCGCGGGCGATCAGCGAGATCACCCGCGTGCAGGAACACTTCACCTACTGAAAGACAGAAACACCATGAGCACACGCGACGTCGACGTGACCGTTCCGCCCGACGCCAGGGTCCTGGTCACCGGTGGCAGCGGCCTTGTCGGCAGTCACACGGTCGTACGGCTCCTGCGCGAAGGACACCACGTTCGTGTCCCGGTGCGCGGGCGGACGCAACAGGCCCAGGTGCGCTCCGCCCTGGACCGGGCCGGCGTCGACCCGGGCGGGCGTGTGGAGTTCGTCTCGGCGGACCTGAGCGCCGACGAGGGCTGGGCGCGGGCCATGGCGGGGGTGACGCACGTCCTGCACCACGCCTCCCCCTTCCCCATAACCCCGCCCGAGACGGAGGACGAGGTCGTTCTGCCCGCCCGCGACGGAGCGCTCCGGGTGCTCGCCGCGGCGCGCGAGGCCGAGGTCGTGCGCGTCGTGATGACGTCCTCCTTCGCGGCGGTCGGTTACTCCCCCACCCCCGACGGCCGGTACACCGAGGAGAACTGGACCGATCCGGACACCCCCGGCCTGCCCGCGTACCAGAAGTCGAAGGTCCTGGCCGAGACAGCGGCCTGGGACTATGCCCGTGCCCACGACGACATCGAGCTCGTCGTCGTCAACCCCACCGGCATCTTCGGCCCCCAGCTGGTCGACCGGCCCTCGGGCTCGGTCGGGCTGGTCAAGGCCATGATGAACGGAGCCATGCCCGTCGTACCGGTCATGCACTTCGGTGTCGTCGACGTACGTGACGTGGTCGACCTGCATCTGCGTGCCATGGTCCGTCCCGAGGCAGCGGGTGAGCGGTTCCTCGCCTGCGGCGGATCGTCCAGCCTCTTCGGCATCGCCACCACCCTGCGCGAACGCTTCCCCGCGTACGCGGACCGGTTGCCGGTACGGGAGCTGACCGTCGACGAGGTCCGGGAGGCCGCGAAGAGCGACCCGAGCCTGCGGGCAGCGGCGATGCTGGGAGGCCGCATCCCCCGCATCAGCGACCACAAGGCCCGAACAGTCCTGGGCTGGCAGCCCGGGGACGCCGACGACACCATCGCGGCAACGGCCGACGCCCTGATCGGCTTCGGATCCGTCACCCCGCCCGGCGCGCACGGACCCGAGGCGTAGGCGCCCCCGAGGCCGGTCCGGTGTTCTGCCCGACCGGTGCCGGCCGACCCCGTGAATCCGCCCCACCGAGATCGTTCCTTACGGGCTCCGCGCGCGCTAGCGTGCATGCCCATGACAGTCCGCGCGATCATGGAGGTGGCTGGATGAGCCTGACCAGACGGGGTGTACTGGCAGCGGGCGGAGGCCTGGGAGCCCTGGCGGTGACCGCCGCGGGCGGGGGTACGACGGCTGCCGCGAGCGGTCACGACGACCGCTCCGGGCGCGGCGGACGCGCCCCGGTCCGTACCGGCTTCGACCGGCTGGCCGCCGGTGGTTACCGGCTGCTGGCCGGCGAGCGCGTGGGCATCGTCACCAACCCCACCGGCATCACCTCCGACGTGCGCCACATCGTGGACGTCATGCACGCCGACGACCGGGTGAACCTCACGGCCGTCTTCGGACCCGAGCACGGCTTCCGGGGCACCGCCCAGGCGGGCGGTTCCGAGGGCCGGTACGACGACCCGGCGACCGGACTGCCGGTCTACGACACGTATCTGAAGAACGGCCGGCCGCTCGCCGACGTGTTCACGGCATCCGGCGTCGACACGGTGGTCTTCGACATCCAGGACGCGGGCGCCCGCTTCTACACCTACATCTGGACGCTGTACGACTGCATGGAGGCGGCGGCGCTCGCGGGCAAGCGGTTCGTCGTGCTGGACCGGCCGAACCCGGTCACCGGGCGGGCGGCGCTCGGTCCCGTGCTCGACCCGGCGTTCGGGACCTTCGTCGGGCGGCGGGAGATCGCCCAGGCGCACGGGATGACCGTCGCGGAGCTGGCGCTCTTCTTCAACGCCGAGTTCTTCGCCGCCGGCCCGGTGGATCTGGACACGGTGACGATGTCGGGGTGGCGACGCTCGGACTTCTTCGACGCGACGGGCCTGCCGTGGGTGCCGCCGAGCCCCAACATGCCGACGGCCGACACCGCGCTCGTCTACTCCGGCACCTGCCTCTTCGAGGGGACGAACCTCTCCGAGGGGCGCGGCACCACCCGCCCGTTCGAGCTGCTCGGGGCGGCCGGCATCGACCACCGCTGGGCCGCCGCCGCCAACGCGCTGGAGCTGCCCGGGGTCCACTTCCGCGAGGCGTACTTCGCGCCGACCTTCTCCAAGTTCTCCGGGGTCACGGTCGGCGGGGTGCAGCTCCACGTGGACGACCGCGAGGTCTTCGACCCGGTACGCACCGGCATCGCGCTGCTGGTGACCGCCAAGGCGACCTGGAGCGGCTTCGCCTGGCGGGCCGACAACTGGATCGACAAGCTGACCGGCAACACCCGGGTCCGCACCATGATCGACGCGGGCGCCGACACCGACGAGGTGGTCGGCGCCTGGCGATCCGACCTCGCGGCCTTCCGGGCCAAGCGGAAGAAGTACCTGCTGTACGGGGGGTGAGCGGACGCGGTCCGGGTGCGGGGAGAAGCCGCCCCTCCGCGCCCGGACCGGGCCTTCATCGGGGCAGTTCGGCGTGGCGCAGCGACCGGACGCAGAGGCCGGTGACGGACCCGAGCGCCACGATCGCGGCGCTGACGACGAACACCGGTCGGGTCCCCCAGGCGCCGACGGCCGCACCGGCGAGGGGGTACGTCAGCGGAGCGAGCCCCAGCGCGGACAGCCCGGCCACCGCGGTGACCCGGCCCAGGTACACGGGGTCGGCGGTCGTCTGCACGAGCGCCGAGCAGAGCGCCCCGCTGAGCCCGGCGGTCAGCCCGACGGCTGCGCCGAGGCCGACGGCGGAGGTCAGTGTGGGCGCGAAGGCGAGCCCGCCGACTGCCGCCGCGCCGAGGGCCAGGCAGCCCTGCTGCACCAGTCCGGCGCGTGGCAGGCGACCGCGCACGGCGAGCAGGAGGGAAGCCCCGGCCGCGCCGGCGCCGAAGCCCGCGACGATCCACCCGAGCCCGGCGGCGCCCCAGCCGCGTTCGTCGGCGAGCAGGGGCACGCCGATGTTCAGCGGACCGGCGAAGCCCAGTTCTCCGATCGTCACGACGATCATCAGCGGCGCCAGCACCCGGTCGTGGCGTATGTACCGCAGGCCGTCGGCCAGGTCCCGCCATGCGGCGCCACCGGGGCCACCGGGACCGGCCGCCCGGTCGACGCCCGGGTGGGGTGCGATCCGTACGGTGATCAGCAGCGGCAGCGACACCGCGAACAGCAGCCCGGCGACGGCGAACGCGAACGCCGGGCCTCCGAGCGCCATCGCCAGCCCGCCGAGCGGCGAACCTCCCACGGTGGCCGCCCGGGAGGCGAGCCCGCGCAGGCCCTGCACCCGGGCCAGCTGGTCCGGCTTGGTGATACGCGCCGGCAGTGCGCCGACGGCCGGCAGGAACAGGGCGTCCACCGTGCCGAAGACCAGTCCGACCGCCACCAGCAGCCACAGGCCGGGGGTCGCCGCGGCGAGCAGGCCCGCCACGGCCAGCACCACCACGCACCGCGTCAGGTCGCTGCCGATCACCACCCTGCGGGGCCCGAACCGGTCGGCCACCACTCCGCCGCCGAGCATCAGTACCGCCCTCGGCACGGAAGCGGCGGCCAGCACCAGCCCGGCCCGCGTCGATCCGCCGGACTGGACCGCCGCCCAGGACAGGGCGAGGAAGTACACGTTGTCGCCCAGCAGCGAGAGGACGAGCGCGCCCAGCCAGCGCAGGACGTTCGCGTCCCGGTGAGCCGGCGGTAAGCCCTGCCGTCCGGATATCTCGGTCGCGGTCACGCGACACCCCCCCCTCAGGGTCGGTACGGGAAGCCGTACAGATGCAGTGCGACGTGCTCGCGGTCCTCGGTGTCCCCGTCCGCCTCGGCCGCCCGGCCGCGCTCTTCCCAGCGCACGACGACCGCGTGGATCTCCTCGCCCAGCTCGGCCAACTCGGCCGCCGTCAGCCGCGGCAGGTACTCGGAGCTGAACGAAGCGTCCGTCCACTCCTTCGGCCATGCCGACTGCTGGTCGAGGTAGGTGCCGTACCGGTCGGCGCGCGTCGCGAGCAGTTGGCGGGTCACCTGCCCGACCACCGCCGCGCCCTCCGGATCACCCGCGAAGTCCGAGCTGCGGAAGGTGAACCCGCGCTCCGAAGCCGGCTTCCACCACCGCTCCCGCCCGTCCGTGCCCGACTCCTCCGGCGCCTCCACGATGAAGCCGTGCGCCGCCATCTTGCGCAGGTGGTAGCTGACGAGCGACACGGCCTCGTCCACCCGTTCCGCCAGTTGGGACGCGGTCGCGGCACGAGCCACGTAGAGCTGCCGGTAGAGCGCGATCCGGAGGGGGTGGGCGAAGACCTTGAGCGCATCGAGATCGGTGATGTTCGGCGTCGGGTTCATGGCCATGACCCGAGGTTAGAAAGAAAAGAAAAATTGCGCAATATAAATTGCACAACTGATCGTGCGGATGACGCGCACCGCCCCGTGCTCTTCCGGCCCGCCGGTGCGACGCCCGGCCCGGGTCTCACCAGGGCAGCGGGCCCTCCGCGTCGAAGTAGCCGCCGGTCGGGCCGTCCGGGCCCACCAGCGCCATCCGCACGATGATCTCCGCGCCCTCCTCCACGGTCTGGGTGCCGGTGCGCGCGTTGAGGTCGGTGGCGGTGTAGCCGGGCTCCACCGCGTTGATCCTCATCCCGGGGAACGCCTTGGCGTACTGCACGGTGATCATGTTGACCGCGGCCTTGGACGCCGGATAGGCGACGCCCGGGTAGGCGGAGGCCGGGTTGCCCGGGGTGGCCATCCGCTCCAGCGAGGCGAGACCACTGCTCAGATTGACCACGACCGGGGCCGCGGAGCGTTCCAGCAGCGGCAGGAAGGCGTGGGTGACCCGCACGGTGCCGAGAACGTTCGTCTCCAGGATCGTCCGCATCGACCCGGCGGTCTCGCCGCCCGCGCCGAGGACGCCGCCGTCCGGGGTGCGTCCCTCGATCCCGGCGTTGTTGATCAGCACATCGAGTCCGCCCGCGGCCTCGATCGTCTTCGCCGCGGCCTCCACGGAGGCGTCGTCGGTCACGTCGACGACGACGAGCCTGGCGCCGATCCGCTCGGCCGCCCGCCTGCCGCGCTCGGCGTCGCGGCTGCCCAGGTACACGGTGTGCCCGGCGGCGACGAGCCGGCGGGCGGTCTCGAAGCCGAGACCCTTGTTCGCTCCGGTGATCAGTGTCTTCGTCATGCCTCCCACTGTCCGGCCCGGCCGGGGTGCCTGCCAGACGTCCCGTCTTCCTGGGACCGGCGGTACCAGGAAGACGGGCGGGCGCCGGTGCACACTGGTGGGCATGGCGAAGGCGGAGTTCGGGCAGGCGGTGCGCCGCTGGCGCGACCGGGTGCCGCCCGAGGCCGCGGGGCTGGTACCCGGTGGCCACCGGCGTGCGGCGGGGCTGCGGCGCGAGGAGCTGGCGATGCTCGCCGGGATCTCCGCCGACTACGTGACCCGCCTCGAACAGGGCCGGGCCACCCACCCGTCCGGGCAGATCGTGGAAGCCCTTGCCGGGGCCCTGCGGCTGTCGGGGGCGGAACGCGAGCACCTCTTCCGGCTGGCCGGTCTCGCACCGCCCGGCCCCGGCACCGTACCCACCCGCATCTCGCCCAGCGTCCACCGGCTGCTCGACCGGCTCACCGGCACCGCGGTCGCGGTGTACGACGCCACCTGGACGCTGCTCCTGGCGAACCCGTCGTACACGGCTCTGATGGGCGACCCGGCCGGGTGGCGCGGCCACGAGCGCAACGGGGTCTGGCGCAATCTGCTGGGCCCCGGCACGAGCCGGGTCCGCCAGACCCCGCAGGAGCGGCGGAAGCTCGAAACGGTGCTGGTCGCGGACCTGCGCACGGCCGCCGCCCGCTACCCGGGCGATCCGCGGCTCGCAAGCCTCTTGGCGGAACTGCGGGCGGGCAGCGCCCGGTTCGCCGAGCTGTGGGACTCGGGGGCGGTCGGTACCCACGAGTCGGCCCGGAAGACGATCGACCATCCCGACGTGGGAACCCTCACCCTCGACTGCGACGTGCTCACCGTCGCCGGGGACGATCTGCGCGTGATGGTCTACACGGCCGAGCCGCGCACCGAGGACGCCGAACGCCTGGCACTCCTCACCCTCCTCGGCACACCGGCGGTCGGCTGACCCTCGCGCGCGGACGCGCGGTCCCGGTGAAGGGGTGGGCCACACCCCCGCACCGGGACCGCCTGTTCCCGGGCGCGCTCCCCTACCGGTGCGAGGGGAACTCCACGACCTGCTGGTAGGTCGGCCGGTTCTGCCACGGGATCGTCTTCTGGGTGATCCCGCCCAGCGCGCGGTGGATGATCGCGTCGCTGCACCACTGGTTGCCCGCCGCGCAGTTGCCGTCACCCGGGTAGACCGTGGCGGCGGGTTTGGCGGCGGCCTGCTTCAGGGTGGTGAGCAGGGCGTCGCGGCAGGTGGCGAGTACGCCGCCCCCGCAGTAGGTGCGGGCCAGTGGGCCCTGGACGGTCTCGCCGAGGACTTGGCGCAGGTCCTTGTCGGCGAAGGCCCACCAGCCGTACTGGAAGGCGGAGCCGCTGTGCGCCCCGCTGGGCCCGTGGCTGGCCGCCGGGGACTCGTCCACGGCGAGGTTCACCGCCAGGGCGTCGTAGAGCGCGTCCCCGAGTCCGGGCCGGAACTCCGCGTCCATCAGCGCGGGCCACCAGGCGTCCATGACGCGTACGGCGTCCGCGTTGGCGTACGTTCCCGAGCCCGCGGCCGTCTCCTTGCGTTGCGATCCGGCCGCCCGCCAGGCCTCCAATTGCTTGACGACCGTGTCGAGTGCGGTGTCGGTGACGGGCTGCGAGCGGATGATCTTCAGCAGTTCCGGCAGCAGTTGCTCGCCGCGCAGATCGGTCACGGCGGACTGCTCCATGGCCTTGGTGAGCGAGGCGCGGGTGACGCTGCCCTGGGCGACCAGCGCGGAGACCCGGTCGTCCAGGAGGTCGGCCCGGTGCACGGCGCCGAACCCGAAGCCGGCCGAGGCGTACCCCTTGGCCTGCCGGTTGTTCCAGGAGATGTAGTAGTCCTGGCCGCTGGAGTGCGGGTGCGCGGCGAAGGACGTGTACGTGGCGGTGTTCGCCGCCGGGTCGAAGCCCTGCCACTCGTACGCCCGGTCCGCGGCGATCGGCAGCGCCGGGTCCACGCCGGCGGCGCGCTCCGGGTTCATGCCGCTGTTGTAGTAGGCGGCGGTGCGGGAGTCGGCGTAGAACCAGTTGAAGGCGTAGTCGATGTTGCTCGCCGCCTGCTGGAAAGAGGCGGCGTCGGTCACGTAGGCGGGGTCGTTGAGCATCTGGAAGCCGATGATGGAGTCGGCCTCGTGACGGTAGGTGGTGCGCAGCGAGGTGTAGGCGACCGGCTTGCCGCCCACCGTCGCCCGGTGGGTGACGAGGCCGTAGTTGGTGCGCCAGACCTGCATCCGGTAGGAACCGGCGGCCGTGGAGTCGGCGGTCGTGGGCTTCCAGGAGTTGGTCCGCTCCATCTTCTCCATGGGCGTGCAGGTGCCCCGGTAGAGGTAGGAGGCGGAGCTCTTCGTCGGGGTGGCGCCGCTCGGTTCGCAGAGTTGGACGGCGTAGGTGTCGGTGATGTCCTGGGCGGCGGAGGTGGCGCTCCAGGCGTAGTCCTCGCCGCGGCCCATCTGGACGTACATGCCGACGCCCGCGAAGGAGACGCCGCGGGCGCTGATGCCGGGTCCCTGGATCTCCTGGAGCATCATCAGCTGCGGGGCGAAGTAACCGGTCTGCGGGCCGAAGACGGCGACCGGGTTGCCGCTCGCGGTGCGCGCGCCGGACACCACCAGGGCGTTGGACATGCCGCGCTTCTGCGCGTCGGTGCCGGAGCCGGGGAGGGTTCCCTCGGGGATGACGCCGTCGTCGAAGACGCCCTGGAGCGGCTTGAGGGCGGCGGGCGCGGCGACCGGGGCCTTGAGGTTGGTGCCCGCGGAGCCGGTGCGGTCGTAGATCAGCGGTTCGGCGGTGACGGACCCCTTGTCGGGGAGTGCGGTGCCCACCGCGGTCGCCGGCTTCTGGGCGTACGGGAAGGAGGTGCCGTCGTGCACGGTGAGGACGGCTTCCGGGTCCTCCCGCTGCCGGAACGACTCCCAGACCCGGGTGCCCTCGGCGACGCCGTACTTCTCCTGGGCGGCGAGCAGCGAGAGCGCGGCCTGCACCTCGCCGCCGCCTCCCCCGCCGAACTGGCCGCCGACGACCGTGGCGATGGCGATCAGGTCGGTGAGCTTGAAGGGCACGATCTCGCCGACGTTGGTGATCGAGTCGATCTTGCCGGTGAGGACGTACTCGCCGGGGAAGTTGCGACTCGACTTCGCCTTGTCCTTGTAGGCGTTGATGCCGTCGATGTAGGCCTGCGCGTCCGACATGGCCAGCTCGCCGCGGGCGCCCTCGGTGGTCCTGATCCGCTCGACCTGGGCTTGGAGATCGGCCTCGGTGTACGGGGCCTGCGGCCAGAACTGCTGCTCCAGGCCCTGGTTGGCGAGCGCCCCGCCGGCGAAGGAGGTGAGTTCTCCGCGTCCGATGTGGCGGAAGAGGTCCATCAGCCAGAGCCGGTCCTGGCCCGCCGCGTAACCGGCGCCGAACTCGGTGCCGTAGCGGGTGGTGCCGACGATGTGCGGGACGCCGGTCTTCTTGTCCCGGGTGATGGTGACGTCGCTGCGGGGCGAGACGGTGGACTCGACCTGACCGGAGGGGACGCCGAAGGAGGCGTCGTTGAAGAAGTCGGTCAGCTTGGCGTCGGTGAGGGTGCTCTGGCCGGAGATCAGCGACGTGTAGCGGTCGAGCTGGTCGTCGCTGTGGGAGGGATGGGTGCCGAAGAGCTTGTTGCCGAGGATGTCGGCGAGTGTGGCGTTGCCGTTCGCGCCGGGCGGCAGGATGTCCGCGCACTGCCCGGCGCAGTGGTCGGTGACCGCGGCGGTGGCCGCCACCGGGGCGGCGCCTGCCGGGAGTGATCCCGCCAGCAGAGAGGTTCCTAGTGCGAGGACGGCCGCGAAGGTCGCGGCGAGCTTGCCGGTACGTGTACGTGGGGGCATGCGTACTCCTCAGGGAGGCCGATGCGCCGGAGATTACCGACGGTAAGTCGGGTCCGTAAGGTGAGCATCAGTCACCTTTGCCGAATCGTCACACGGCCACCGGGCCCCGGCCGGCGGCCTTCTCCGGCCGCGCGCGCCCCTGTGTGCACCCCCGCCCCATCCGTGGCCGGAAATCATCTTTCGGGGGAGCCAGAACGGGCAGGCGTACGTCCATCCCCCACAAGAACACCGAACGACGGAGGTGGCGGTGGTATGGCCGGTTTCCGGAGTCTCGCGAGACAGGTCCGTGACCCCCGGGCCGATCTGGCCCTGCGGCGGTACTCGCTGCGCAAATGCCTGGAGCGCTTCGCCCCCTACGGGCACCGGGCGACCTGGGACCATCTGTGCGCCCGGCACGGTTTCGGCCCGGAGGACCGGGCTCCCGACCCGGCCCGGCTGACGGGCGCACTGGCCGAGCTGGAGGCGGCCCGGGCCCTCTGGCTGGCGTACGAGGCGGGGTTCGCCGAACGGCGGCGCCGCGAGAAGCGCGAGGGGCTGCGCCGGCCCGGCGGCTTCGACGCCTGGCACCGGCGGATCTGGGGAGGCAACGGCGTGGCCCGCTGCGCCGACCCAGGTACGCATCCGAGCGCCCCGCTTCCCGAGGTACTGCTCCGGCTGATCACCGCGCTCGGCGCGGAGCCCGGCACGGCCTGCCCGGTCTGTGCGGGGACCCGGATCGTCTGGCGCCAGGACCCGCACCGAGACCCCCGGTCCGGTCCGGAGTGCACGGGCTGCGGCATCCTCGTACCGGCGTCGGCACTGACGCCGGGGACACTGGCACGGGCGCACCGGATACGGCATCAGCAGCTGGCCTCGGCGGCCTGAGGGACGGCGGCCGGAGCACGGGCGGCCCGGGGGCCGGACGAGCGGTCCCCGAGCGCCGACGCCCGCACCCTCGGGGTGTCAGTCGCGCGGCTCCGGGGCGGTCCGGCGCTCCGGCATCAGACGGGAACCGGCCATTCGCTCGCCGGAGATGTCGTCCGGGTTGGAGAGCACGCAGTTCTCCAAAGAGAGGCAGCCGCAGCCGATGCAGTCGGTCAGATGGTCGCGCAGCCGGCCGAGCTGCTCGATGCGTGCGTCCAGCTCGGTGCGCCACGCCCCGGAGAGCCGGGCCCAGTCCTCCCGGGTGGGCGTGCGCTCCTCCGGGAGTTCGGCGAGCGCCTCACGGATGGTGGCCAGCGGGATGCCGACCCGCTGGGCCGCTCGTACGAACGCGACCCGCCGGAGCGCGTCCCTGTCGTAGCGGCGCTGGTTGCCGCTGGTGCGTCGGCTGGTGATCAGCCCCTTGGACTCGTAGAAGTGCAGGGCGGAGACGGCGGCGCCGCTGCGCGCGGCGAGTTGGCCGACGGTGAGTTCGTGGAGCGACCGGGGAATCTGGGGCACCCCCCGAACCTACTGCGCGCGCGAGGGGACTCCCCCACTTCGTTGACAGGAGCCGGTGCCCCCTCCATGCTGAGCAAGCGCTTAGACATCGAGCAGTGAGCCGGAAGGCAGGACCAGGACCATGGCAGAGCCGAAGATCTTCACCTCCGCACAGGAGCTGCGCGACGGTGTGGGCGAGCAGCTGGGGCACAGCGACTGGCTGGAGATCGACCAGAAGCGGATCGACCAGTTCGCCGAGGCGACCGGCGACCACCAGTGGATCCACGTCGATCCCGAGCGCGCGGCGGCCGGCCCGTTCGGCACCACGATCGCCCACGGGTATCTGACGCTCTCCCTGCTGCCGGTGCTCGTCCCGCAGGTCATGGCGGTCGAGGGCGCGAAGATGGGCATCAACTACGGCACCAACAAGGTCCGTTTCCCCTCCACGGTCCCGGTCGGGTCGCGGCTGCGCGCGACCGCCGTGCTGAAGTCCGTCGAGGAGGCGGGCGGCGGGGTGCAGATCACGGCAGTCGTCACCGTGGAGCGCGAGGGCGGCGAGAAGCCGGCCTGCGTCGCCGAGTCGGTGTCCCGCTACTACTTCTGAACCACGGCCCGCGGGCCCGCCCGGACCCCGCGTCCTCGGGGTCCG